>JAYWGG010000031.1:0-40964 GCA_043778415.1 Saprospiraceae bacterium | reverse complement strand
CGGATATTGACTTCAAAAAAATACAAATTTATTCTGGCAATTACACTTTTTGGTACGAATCCAGTCAGTTAGTCGCCAAGCAACGCGCCGACCAAAATAAAAAAGCCGAAGACCGCATCAAAGAATTGCAGGATTTTATCCGCCGATTTAGTGCCAACGCAAGTAAAAGCAAGCAGGCTACGAGCCGCAAAAAAGCATTGGACAAAATCAATCTGGACGATATTCAGCCCAGCAACCGCAAATATCCGGGCATTGTGTTCAACCAAGTTGTCCGCGACGCAGGCGACCAAATCCTCCGAATTGACAATCTGACCAAAAAACTGAACGACGAATTTCTGTTCAAAAACATAGACATCGTAGTCAATAGAAATGACAAAATCGCTGTTTTTTCTAACACCAGTTTGGCGACTACGTCCTTTTTTAACATCTTGATGGGTGCAGAAAACCCCGATAAAGGGACTTTCGATTGGGGCGTGACCATCACGACCGCTGGAATCCCAGCCGATAACTCCGAATTTTTTACCAAAGAATTGGACTTGAACCTCATTGATTGGCTGCGCCAGTATTCGCCAGAAAAAGATGAAACTTTCATTCGTGGCTTTTTGGGCAGAATGTTGTTTTCGGGAGAAGAATCCCTAAAAATGTGCAATGTGCTGTCGGGCGGCGAAAAAATGCGCTGTATGTTCTCTCGCATGATGATGATGCGTGGCAACGTGCTGCTGTTTGACGAGCCAACCAACCACCTTGACCTCGAGTCCATCACTGCACTCAACAACGGAATGAGAGATTTTAGAGGCACTATTTTGTTCACCTGTCGTGACCACGAGCTGGTGCAGACGGTCGCCAACCGCATCATCGAGATTACTCCCAAAGGCGTGATTGACAAAATGATGAGCTACGACGAATACATCAGTAGTGCTGCGGTAAAGGCTCAACGTGAGGAGATGTATGCGTAAATAATTCCGCTATTTTATACAAAATCGTTTTCCACAAAAAAAAGGCTTACTACATCGTGAGATGTGGTAAGCCTTTTTGGTCGGAAATTTAAGATATAAAAAATCCAGTTTATTTCACGGAATCCACGATGGCTTTGAAAGCTGCGGGTTGGTGCAACGCTAAATCAGCCAACACTTTGCGGTTAAGTCCGATTTCGTTTTTGGTAAGCAAAAACATGAAGCGGGAGTACGACATACCTTCCATGCGGACGGCGGCGTTGATACGCGCTATCCAAAGGCGGCGGAATGAACGTTTTTTGAAACGACGGTCGCGAAAAGCGTAACCCATCGCTTTATCTACGGCGTTTTTGGCGACCGTATAGACTTTTGAGCGCGCTCCGAAATATCCGCGAGCTGCTTTCATAATTTTTTTGCGTCGCGCTCTGGAGGCGACTGAATTGACTGAACGAGGCATGGTGGTTTAAAATTTTAGTGCGAAATAGGGGGAGCGTTTTGAGTGTTCAAAACTATCCGCTTTTGCCTATTTCCTCGTTAAAAAATAAGATGTTCTGATGTCCGAGTGTGGCGACGAGCGATTAGCCGGCGCACAACAAACGCAACATTCTCTTTTCGTCCGCAGGGCTTACGAGGGTCGAGCCGACCAACGCTGTCTTGCGACGCTTGCTGCGTTTGCGCATCAAGTGAGATGTGAACGCTTGGAAACGCTTAACTTTTCCGCTACCAGTCAGCTTGAAACGCTTCTTGGCACTCGAATGGGTTTTCATTTTAGGCATTGTAAATAATTTTTTTTATTGAAACAGAGCGCAAAGGTATTTTTTTTGATTGGGAATAACAAATTTAATCTCCTTTTTACCGCAAAAAAAATCAATTTATTTTAAAACGGATATATTTGATGGTTCTGGCGGCGGCAAGGTGCATAATTTCGTAGGCGGTTTTGAGTTCCAACTCGGGCATCACGAGGGGCAAACTGCCGTAAATATCCGAATTTTGGTAAAGCAGCGTGCAGCTTGGGTCGGCGGCGATGCTGGCTAACGTAAATTCATAAAGCTCTGGCGAGTCGGTTTTGAGATGCACGGTGCCGTCTTTTTTTAGGATTTTTCTGTATTCGGTCAGAAAAGGCGGCGACGTGAGGCGGCGATTTTCTTTGCTTTCGCGCAAAAAAGGGTCTGGAAAGGTAATCCAAATGTCATCGACTTCGTTTTCGGCAAAAAAAGAAGTTATTTTTTCGATGCGTGTGCGCAAGAAAGCGACGTTGTGGAGCGATTCTTTCAAGCCCACGCGCGCGCCTTTCCAAATGCGTGCGCCTTTGATGTCCACGCCCACGAAGTTGCGGCTCGGGTACACTCGCCCCAATCCGAGCGAGTATTCGCCGCCGCCGCAGGCGAGTTCGAGCGTGATTGGCTGCGCGTTGGCGAAGTGTTTTTCGCACCAAACTCCACGCAACTGAACTATTTCGCCGTTTTTTCCTATCAGCGTGGAGATTTTGACATCTTCATTTTCGTACACATTCGGAAAACTTAACACTTCTGCGAATTTTTGTAATTTATTCCGTCTTGCCATTTTTTTTACTAATTTTAATTTCAAAAAGTTTGCAAAAGTAAGGAAAACATCGGAGTTGCGCGTTCAGAAAATCTGTTTAAGGAACGCTTCTAAAATAATCTACTTATTTTTTCTGCTAAATTACAAGCAGTCACTGCGTTGTTTTTTGTTTCAATGCCCTGCGTGGAGCCTCAAAAATGCCTTGTTGTTGATTGAATTGATTGGAAAAAATTGAGTGCTTTATTTTTTCTTCATTCCTGAAATAAATTCCTGATTTTTTTGAATTCTAACGATGGACTTTGGGCGAAAGTAAAAAAACATAAAGTAAAAGCTGTACCTAAATAGTTTTGTGTATTGGTAACAGCTTTAGCTGTTGCATAAAAAAAATGTTGAATCGGCTTTAGCCAAATACTTGTCCCAAGCGAGTCGTTTAGGCTAAAGCCAATACACCAATTATCATTCGTTGCCCGACTGCTAAAGCAGTCGGCTATTAATGCAGACTAAATAGGCGCAGGTACTTACTGACAAGACGCTGCAAAAAAAAAAACGTTGCCGACATCTTTGAGTGTCGGCAACGTTAAAAAAAAAAGCGTTTGATGAAATTTAATACGTCACCGTCCATTCAAAAGTGCCTGTCCCGTTGCCTGTTTGAAAGTTAAGCGCGACAAAGTAAGTGCCGCCGCCTGTAATTTTAGCAAATTTGCCACTACCTGACAAAATCTTTTCGGTGATAGTAAGTCCAGTAGCGCTGGTCACAGAGGAAGATGTGGTGTTAATTTTATTACCATCTTTATCAACGTAAGTGGCTAAAACTTCACCCGATTTGCCCGTCACTAAATCAAGCGTAACATTTATCACAGTAGTCAAAGTGCCAAGCGTGCTTATCGAACCGCTAAAATTCTGTACGACTTTTGCGGTAGTGGGTTGGCCAGTGCTGTTAAAAGTAAGCGGCATAAATGAGATTTGGGTCAATGTCATTGGACCAGATACTTTTTGGTTTTCAACAGTAAATTGAGGCTCTTTTTTACAAGCGGTCGTGAATAAGATTGTTGAAAGTAAGACGAACAAAAATAATTTTGAATACATAGTTTTTTGATTTAAAAGTTAAAAATGTAGGTTAATAACGAGGTTATACAAGTTTTTTATTTGATTGATTTGATAGTACAAAGGTATTAGTGTCTTGACTTTTGGGCAATCCCTAATATTAGGGATATTTTTTTCTTCATTTCCAAGCAGAAAGAGCCTTACCTTTGTGGGAATGAGAAATTATATTTATACTTTTATGAAACTGTATATTTGTTGCTTTTTTGTGTATTCGTTTCCTTTTTTGTGTTTGGCGCAAAACGAGTTTGCGTCGCCAGTTGATAGCCTGAGTCAGTTGCTGACAAAAGCTATCCCCGACACAACAAAAATTAAAGTTCTACTTGGATTGAGCGAGCTTTATCAAAAAAAAGATATAGATAAGGGTATTGTCTATCAAGCGGCGGCTTTTGATTTGATGCAAAAAAAGCAATTAAATTCTTATGCGATATCTGTTATGCTCTCTTTGGCTGACCAATACCGCAGCAATGGCAATTTTCCGAAGTCCATTGAGATATTGCACCAACTACTAAATATTGTTCCAGAAAATCACCCAGAAAGACCAACTATCTATGTTTTTTTAGCAAAAAACTATGCCGCTATTACGGACTATAACAATGTTTTGTACTTTCTCAAAAAAGCTGCACAAGAGCATACTACCTTTGTTTACAAAAATCCGAATGATTCTATACTAATTGCCTACGACACTCGTGAATTTTTGAACAAACCTTTAGACCTTGCGGAAGTATTTGAGAAATTAAATCAAATAGATTCAGCCGTTTGTTACATAAAATTGTCCTACAAAAGATTATCTTATGTGCCTGAAAGTGACGAATGGAAAGCTATTTTTCATTGGCGAATACTGCACACTTACGGACATATTAAACAGCGATTGGGGCAAGATAAAGAGGCACTAACCCTGTATCGCAGAGCCTTGGTAGAAGCTAAAAAGACAGATGATGATGTAAATATACAAACGGTACAATTCTCTTTGGCACACTATTTTTACACGCGTCAGCAGATTGACTCTACTGTTTTTTACGCAAAACCTGCTTTTGAGCAAGGCAGAAAAACCCCTAATTTACAAGTGGTACAAGATGCAGGTTTCTTGTTGAAATCTATTTATTCACAACAGAATAAACCAAAAGAAGCCTTGTATTATCTCAACATCGCCGTTGCCGCCAAAGATAGTTTGCTGAATATTGACAAATTGCATGAAGTCCAACAACTTTCTGTCCAACAGGAAAAGCGTACCCAAGAGTTAGCACAGGCAAACACGGCACAGCAAAACAGCCTAAAACTCTATATTTTATTGGGTGGATTGTTGTTGTTAGGCAGCGTTACGCTTATTTTATATCGAAATAATCGTCAAAAACAAGTCTTCAATATACAGTTGGGAGCACAAAAAATGGAAATTGAAAACCTTAACACCCATTTGGAAAAAAAAGTAGAAGAGCGCACGGCGGAGCTGCAAAACGCCCTAAACGAAGTGCAAACGGCTTTCAACAAAGGACAAACTACCGAACGCAAACGTGTTTCGGCTGATTTGCACGATGAGATTGGTTCGGCTTTGAGTAGTATTGCTATTTTTAGTGATATGGTAAAAATCAAAGCACAAAAAGTAGCTCCCGAATTGGCAAACGAATTGGATAAAATCGGAACAAAATCAAGGGATATTATCCAAAATATGCGCGATACAATATGGACACTGAACGAGGACAGCAAACAATCACTTTGGGAACGGCTGTATTTGTCGGCTTCGGAATCACTAAATACTAAAAATATATCGCTCGATTGGCAACTGCCGTCTGACGGCGAATTGCCCGAATTTCCTTTCAACACCAAACGCAACCTATTATTAATTTTTAAAGAAGTCATAATCAATATTCTGAAACACGCCGATGCAAGTCTTGTAACCGTAGAAAGCAGCAACCAAAACAGTCGATTTATCTTGAAAATAACAGACAATGGAAGTGGTTTTGACGCTTCAAACCCCAAAAAAGGCGGGCAAGGTCTAAATAATTTTAGAAATAGAATGACCGAAATTGGGGGGAAAGCAGTTTTGAATAGCCAATTAGGGACTGGCACAACGCTTGTTTTACAAATAGATGGCTCTACCTACAAATAGGGATTGCTTTCCGCCTTATTTAGAAGCAACTTTGTATTTCATTTTTCTAAAAAAATTATCTATGATACGAGTCGTCATTTTTGAAGATTATGCCGATATGCGGCAAGTGTTGGCGAGTTTGGTAGAAAGCTCTTCGGAATATAATTTGGTCGGAGCTTTTTCTGATGCCAATGATGTTTTAAGTATCGTCAAAAAACACAAACCCGACGTCGTCTTGATGGATTTACAAATGCCCGGCATATCGGGTATCGAAGCCACACGCCTCATAAAAAACCAGTACCCACAAATACAGATATTAGTGCAAACTATATTTGATGACAATGAACGCGTTTTTGCGGCTTTGTGTATGGGCGCATCGGGCTATATTTTGAAAAGTACGCCTGCCCATAAAATTTTAGAAGCGATTGCAGAAACTTTTGACGGCGGCTCTCCGATGAGTCCTTCGATTGCACGAAAAGTTTTAGCGATGCTTACCGAAAACCAAAATACACATTCTACCGACCACGATTATCAAAATTTATCGCCGCGTGAAAAAGAGGTTTTAGGCTGTTTGACAAAAGGTATGAGTTACAAAATGATAGCAGATTCTTGTAGCATCAGTTACGGAACAGTGAATTCGCATCTGAAAAAAATTTACGAAAAGCTACACGTTCACTCCGCCACCGAAGCCGTCCAAAAAGCATTGTTACAGAAAATTATTATGTAAAAAAAAAACTGTTACCAACACCTCAAGCCGCCCGCAACGTCAAAATCCCGCCGACCGCTTTTTCCCAAATATCCGCCATTTCGACCAACCATGTACCCAAATACGCAAGCTATACATTGCGCCTTGCTTTTTCTTCCGCCCTGCCGCATCTTTGTCGTAGGAATGAAGAAAAAATAAAGTACTTCAATTTTTCAAATAAATTCAATCAATAACAAGGCATTTTTGAGGCGCAACGCAGGGCGTTGAAACGAAAAAATAACGCACTAATTGGTTGAATTTAGCAGAAAAAGCCAGTAATTTATTTTAGACGCATTCCCAACCATCTTTTCAAAAACAAACTTCAATATTTTCCAAATGAAAAAAATCTTATTTGTAGCCGTATGCGCTTATATGTTAATTTTCAAGATGCAGGCGCAAAGTTCGTCAGAGTCCGCTTCGCCAAGCTCGCCGTCTGAAAAACCAAAGATTGATGTAAAAAATAAATTCGACAACAGAGTCTATCAAGCCAAAGACAAAACGGCAAACAGCGTCATAGACAAGCCCGTGCAACGCGTCGAGGGCGCAATAGATAGAGGCATAGACAGCGCATTGGACCGGATAGGCTCGGATTTGATAGGCGCATTTACCAAAAAGAAAAAAACGAGTAAAGATAGTATCCCAGCGGCAGCCCAAGTCAGCCCTCCGCCGACAAACACAAGTACTCAAACACCTGCAAGCCAGCCGAATACGAAAAAAAATACGGGCGACGACTTGGAAGAAGTCACCAATATCAAAGAAGCAACTGCCAACACTTTCAAGCGTGGCGCAAGGGTTATTTTTGAAGATAATTTTATGAAAGATGCCATTGGCGACTTTCCTGCTCAATGGAATACTGGCAAAGGCGGCGAAATTATCCAACTCAAAAACAGAGAAGGCAAATGGTTGAAAATCAACAACTCCGATGCCATACGACCAGAACTCAAAAAAGCATTGCCCGAAAATTTTACCATAGAGTTTGATGTCATTGCACCTGCAAAAAATGGAAATCTGAACATTAGATTTTCAGATAACATACATTACGGAAAGGCTTTTCACTTCGATTATGAAAGTACTATTAGTAGTTATTCTGGCGCAATGCAAGCCTATTCTTACAGAAATACCATTGATGGCATAAGCAATTCGGGCTATAGTCGTACAGAAGAAAAAGGCACTACGGTAGCCAATAAAACGACACATTTTGCTATTGAGGTCAATGGAAAAAGGATACGTTGGTACGTGGACAGTGTAAAAAAAATAGACTTACCAACCGTTTTTATACCGAGCATGAGAACTGCTTTTGTCATAGAACCCAATAGAGGTGGCGACGGCTCTTTTGAAAGCACTTTTTATATTTCAAACGTAGTAATTGCCGAGGCGAGTATCGATGTACGCAGCAATATTTTGAAAGAACTGATGGAAAAAGGCTCTTTTTCTACCAATGCTATACTTTTTGCAAGCAATAGTTTTAGTATTTCGAGTGGCAGCGACGGAGTATTGAGCCAAATTTCGCTTTTTTTGAAAGAAAATCCAAGTAAAAACATCAAAATCATCGGTCACACGGACAATGTAGGAAATCCTGCCAAAAACGCAACGCTTTCGCTCAATCGCGCCGGCAGCGTAAAAACAGAATTGGCAAATAAGTACGGCATCGAAAGCAGCAGGATTGTCACCGAAGGAAAAGGTGCCAACGAACCCATCGCAGCCAACACCACAGACAGCGGCAAAGCGCAAAATCGCAGAGTAGAGTTTGTTGTTTTCTAATCAAAAAATATTTTTAAACCCTTAATAATCAATTATTTATAACTTTTTAAAAAACACAATTCAATGAAAAAATTATTTTTCGCAATCGCAATTTTGGCAACCTTTTTTACAAACGTTGCAAACGCTCAAATCACTAAATTACCAGCTGAAGCTATCAAGCCACAACCGTTCACGTATCCTGACGGAAGCAAACCAGACATTAATTTAAAGTGCGCTTTATTAAGTTTTGCTGAAATGGGAGAACCTGCATTTCAACCATTGACAGGACAAGCCTCCAATGTCTATGCCAGTCTGACCTTTACCGCCCAACTGTTCAATGGTGGGGCAGCATTAGATTTGGGTGGCGGTTCTGCTTTCATTGTCTTTTCGACAGGTGGAAATGTTATCAAAAGAATACCTATAACGCTACCGATTGCAAGTGGAACTTCTTTTAGCTGCAATCTTTATTTCGGAAACGGCTGTGATGTATTTTTCATACCAACCAAAACTAATAAATATGTCCAGATAAATTCAGATTTTGAAGTGACTGTTTGTTTAGAGGTCAATGGCAAAAAAAATAATCTATGCGGAACTCCTGTATGTGTAAAAAAGAAATTTACTTGTTTTAGTTAATCATTTACAACAATTTCTAAAATGATTGATGTTGTGCAGATGTGAAATAATTTTAAAATTTTTCCTCTGCGCAACATCAGTCATTATCTACTAACCAACTTTTATTCAAAAACAAACTTCAATATTCTCCAAATGAAAAAAATCTTATTTGTAGCCGTTTTTACCTTGAGTTTCTACAATATTTTCGCCCAAAGCGTAGTCACCAAAACCAATACTTCTGGCTGCGGTATGCCCTACATTCTCGCTATGAAAAGCGGCGGCTCTTACGAGCAAACTACCTACGACCGAAAAGGAAAAGTGACAGGCGTTATTAAAAATATCGTCGAAAGCAACACCAACGGCGAAGTTTCTATCCGACAAGAAGGTCGCGATGCCAAAAATAAGGAGTGGCAACCAACCAATATTTCTTTCCAGTGCACGGGCGACGAGCTTATTATGGACCCCAAATCTATGATGCAAATTGGTGATTTTAAACTTAAAGAGAAGTCTGGCAAGAGCGATATGACCATCAAAACCGAAGTGTCGGGCGATAAACTGGCTATCAAAAAAAATATGAAAGTCGGCGACAGCCAGCCCGATGCACAGATTGTAGCCAAAATAATCACTTCGGGCATGATTGCGATGACTACGACGACCAATATGCTCATCAAAAATAGGACGGTCACTGGACAAGAAAAAATTACGCTGCCTATCGGAGAGTTCAACTGTTTTATTTTAGAACACGACGGTGAGAGCGAAACGGAGATGTTTGGTATGAAAATGAAAAACACGAGCCATGTCAAAATGTGGTTCAATCCAGAAAGAGGTATTGTGAAGATGGAAACGACCAGCGATAAGATAAAAAAGCTAAATTTTACACAAGTAATGACCGCTTGGAATTTTTAGAAGTTTTTATTTACAAAAATTATTTTTTGAGATTTTGCTCAAAAAGCTATCTTTGCAGAGTCAAAAAAATAAAAATAATATGAAAATAATTGCTTGCTTGGGACTGTGTATGCTGGCGTTGAGTTGTTCGGTAGCAAAAAAAACGGCAGTCGGAGAAGCCAAAGGGACAAAAATGCTATCGGCGGTCACGTTGTTAAAAAATTTGGAACAAAATAAAATAAACGTGACATGGTTAGAATCTAAACTCAACATTAATTTTGAAAGCTCTACCCAATCTTTCGGCGGGACGGTTCGCTTGCGAATGAAGACAGACAGCCTGATTTGGCTCAATGTGACAAAGTTCGGTATCGAAGTAGCGCGAGTGTTGATTGCGCCCGACTCCTGCGTGCTGCTCAATCGCTTGGAAGGAACTTATTCCGTCAAAAATTGGGAATTTATTGGGCAGCAGATTGGTTTGCCAAAGGAACAAGCAAATTTTAAGAACTTACAAAATATTATTTTGGGGAATGTCGTTCTTCTCGAAGGGCGCGAGCTTGCGGTAGATACTTCTAACACCGAATATCGCCTGTCCACAAAAGACAAAAAACCTTTGCAAAGCGAGTACAGCCTTTCGGCGGATAATTTTCTCCTGAAATCTATGACGATAGAAAATGTTATAAAAAATATCCAATTTGTGACCACTTTGGAGCAGTATCAACCATTGGGAACTTTGCAAAATTTTTCTCGGCTGCGCAAAATAAAATTTCGCAATCCCGCCGTCGGAACTGGAGAAATAGAATGTCAGTTTGAAAAAACGGACATCAACATACCGAAGCAAATGCCTTTTGATATTCCGAGCAGATATTCGAGAGTAGATTGATTTTTTTTACATAAAAAAAATTGATATATTTGCAAGAAAATTTTCCAACTCATTCTAAATGAATTATTTAAAAATAGCTGTTCCACTTCTTGCGATTTTGATTAGCCTTTTTCTTTCTCCGACAAAAGCGGCGGCGCAGCAGAGTTCGCGCAGAGAGTTGGAGGTAAAGCGCAAACAGATTCTGAAAGACATCAAAAAAAAATCTTCGCAGTTGGAAGAAACAAAAAAAACAAAAGTAGGCAAACTGAAGGAAAAAGTCCAACTCAACAAACAAGTCAAAAAACAAGAACAAGTAGTCGGCAATCTGCAAACAGAAGTCCACCAGCTTTCTAAAAGTATCAATCGCAACACGGCAGTTAGCGAAGCTCTCAACCTTGATATTCAGCGACTTACCAGCGAATATTCGGAGCGTGCGCGCCGTGTTTTGCGTGAAAAAATAAATCCGAGCGTATCGTTTTTTTCTGTCGCAATGCCTTTTTTCCCAAAAAAAATAGACGCAGATTACCAGCACCGCCAATACCTTCGGCAGTACGACCAGTTTCGGCAAAAAGAAGCCTCCTACATCGTGGCGACACAAAAAATACTCTCTTCCAAAATTGCCATTCGAGAACATCAAAAAGAAAACACAGGCGAAAAATTGACGGTCGAAGAAGCTGAAAAAAAACAACTGCACGGAGAACTCAAACAAACAGACCAACAACTAAAATCGCTTTCGGCGACCGAACAAAAGCTGCGCAAAGAACTCGAAGAGCAAGAAAAAATACACGAAAAGCTCAACTCTGCCATCGAAATAGTTATCAAAAATGAAATATCGGGGCGGCGCACGCGCGACAAATCCCGCCGCGCTCCCGTCGGGCAGGACACGGAGGCAACGGCTATCGTAGAAACACCCGAATTTAACGCCCTTTCGAGTGACTTCAAAAATAATCGCGGCAAATTGCCATGGCCCGTCCAAAAAGGAGCGATTTCGAGGCGGTTCGGATTGCAGTCACACCCGACGCTCAAAGACGTGCAAATCCACAATCACGGGATAGACATTGCCACCGAACCCAATGCCAATGTTCGCGCAGTTTGTAAGGGTAAAATCATCAGTACGCAATTTTTTCCGGGTCTAAATAATGTGGTTATTGCGCAGCACGGCAATTATTATACCGTTTATTCCAATCTTGAAGTAATAAAAGTTCGCAGAGGCGATGAGTTGCAAGCCAAACAAATTATTGGGCAAGTGGCAGCACCCAAAGACGGCAGCACCCAATCGCAACTGCATTTTGAGGTGTGGCAAGAGAAACAACGCCTGAATCCCGCCGATTGGATAGGAAAATAAAAAATTATTTTATGACATTTGAAAGACTTTTTGACATTCTGCCCTACCAAGCCGCTCGTTATTCGCAGCCCAATGCGCTTTCGGCTTGGGGTGGAGTTGCTTATACTACTTCGGAGAGTGTGGAAATAATAAATTCTTTGAGTGCAGGTTTTATAAAAAAAGGGATTCAAGTCGGTCAAAATGTTCTTATTTGGGCGCATTGCGGGAGTCCCGAATGGAATTTTGTGGATTTTGCGCTCCAACAAATCGGTGCTGTCGTCGTCCCTATCCACGCCAATATCAGCGATGCGCAATTAGACTATATTTTGGAAGAAACAAATGCAAATTTGGTAGTTTGCTCCAACAAAATTCTTTGCGACCGAATAAATAGTCTAAAAAATCGTGTTATTCCGAATATTATATCTTTTCAAAAAATAGACGAAGTTGTATTTTGGAAAGATTTGGAGGAGAAAAGCAATGATTTTTTGGAGGAACTCGCTCATCGCAAATATAATATTTCGGAACACCACCTCGCGACCATCATCTATACTTCTGGGACTACGGGCGAACCCAAAGGCGTGATGCTTTCTCATCGAAATATCGTGAGCAATATCAAAGCCGTTATTGCGCTCATTCCCGTCGGTAGCCAACATACTACAATCAGCTTTCTGCCTTTGAGCCACGTTTTTGAGCGCATGGTAACGTACTCTTACATGGTCGTCGGTGCTTCTGTTTGCTACATATCCGATAACTCCGAAATATCGGTAGCCATCAAAAAAATTCGCCCGCATTACTTTACGGCTGTCCCTCGTTTTTTAGAAAAAATATACGACGCATTGCTCGAAAAAATTGCCAAACAACCCAAATTTTTACGAAAAATATCTTATCGGGTCTTGGCACTCGGAGAAAAATACGAAGGGCAACGCGGCAAATCTTGGTGGTATCGATGCCAACTTTGGGCTGCCAATGTGTTGGTTTTTGGTCGCTGGCGTGCTGCGCTCGGGGGCAATGTAAAGGGTGTTATAGTCGGTGCATCTGCCTTGCAGCCGCGCTTGGGGAGGCTTTTTTCGGCAGCCAAAATCCGTATCCGCGAAGGGTACGGATTGACAGAAACCTCGCCCGTAGTTGCGTTCAACCGATTCGAGCCGGGCGGCACTCGCTTCGGCACAGTCGGCATACCTATCACAGGAGTAGAGCTAAAAATTGACACTCCCGACGAGCAAGGAGTGGGTGAAATATGGGTGCGAAGTCCCGGCGTAATGTTGGGTTATTACAAAAAAGCCGCCGAAACTGCGGCAGTAATAGACGCCGAAAATTGGTTCAAAACAGGCGATGTCGGGAAGATAGTTTTTAAGCGGTTTTTGCAACTTACTGACCGAAAAAAGGATATTTTTAAGACTTCGAGCGGGCGGTATGTCGCGCCTCAAATGGTAGAGAATTTGCTCAAAGTGTCGCCTTTTGTGGAGCAATGCTTGGTGGTAGGAGCCAACAAATCTTATGTGGCGGCATTGGTGGTGCCTTCTTTTGTCCGACTTCAAGAATGGTGCGAAGCCAACAAAGTACACTGGACAGCCCCCCAATTCATGGTCATCAACCCAAAAGTAGTCAAGTATATGAACAGTCAGTTGGAGGAGGTAAACGCACAGCTTAAAAACTACGAGCAAGTAAAAAAAATCCATCTACTATACGAAGAATGGACCGCCGAAAGTGGCGAACTAACCCCAACTCTCAAGCCACGTCGCTCGGTTATCGTAGAAAAATATGCCAAAGATATTGCCGAAATGTATGATTATTAGAAAAAAATTTTCAGTTAGGAGTGAAGAAAAAATAAGGTACTCCATTTTTTCCAATCAATTCAAACAATAACAAGGCATTTTTGAGGCGCAACGCCGGGCGTTGTAACGAAAAAATAACGCAGTGATTGGTTGTAATTGAGCAGAAAAAATCAGTTTTTTATTTTAGATATATTCCTTATGGGTTTTGCGCGTTATTTTATTTGTTTTCGGAGTTCTTCGAGTTGCCGCAACAATTCAGTATTTTCTTTCTCTTTTTCTTCCAATTTCTTGTCTTTCTCTTCCAATTTCTTGTCTTTTTCCTCTAATTTCTTGTCTTTTTCTTCCAATTTTTGGGATAATTCTTGCAATTCGCTTTCTATTTCGTCTTCTACGTTCATTTGTCTTCGCAAACTTTCATCGGCGATGGCTCTCGTCAAGCGATTAATGATTCTTTTGATGAGAGGATCGTCCGTTTTTCCTTGATAATTTAGAATATGAATATCCGTTGTCTTGTACTTTTGACTAAAAATATTGAGTACTTTTTCTAATCTACTTTTGTCGTTTGGTTGTAATTTGGGTATTTGTATCGTGTAACTTTCGTGGTTGAGCAGTCGAATAAACTGGTTTTTAGGCTCTGGATTCAATAGGCTGCCTGTGGTGGCATCTACAAAACAATTTTTTACTTTCAGCACAGACACAGGAACGTCGTCCAACTCGAAGCCCAAAAAATATATCGTAATAATTTCTAAAGGACGCGCCATCTCGACCCCATTTTCCGTTACAGCATCTTCTTTCTGATAGTTTTCGCCCAAATATCTTCGAAAACGGCTGATATTGGTACTTCGTTTTGTTTTTTGCAGCTCAATCAATGCTTTTCTATACGTTCCGTCGGCTTGCTTCACCACAGCCACGAAATCCAAGCGATAAATATTAATCGGTATTTTATTCGCCACCGCAATTTCTGACGTAGTTTCCTGTGATTTTACATGAAGTTCTGTGATTTCTGTATTGATAATTACAGACAAAACGCCTTTTGCGATTTCAATATCTTCCATCAGATATTTGAACACCGTGTCGTATATTGGATTGGCAATAATCATATTTTTTGTTTTTATCCGATTTTAACTCACAAAATATCATATTCGGTGGTATTTATCGCTAAATTACAGTATTTTTTTTTATTTAGGAATGAAGAGAAAATAAGACACTGAATATTGTGATGCAGAATTTTGGGTCAAAACAAGGCAGATTTGAGGCGCGATGCCGTGCATCGTAACGAAAATCTAACGCAGTTTTGGTTCAAAAGACAAGTCAGAATACAGTAACTTATTTTGACGCGTTCCTTCTTCGGGATTCAAAAAAAAAGCTCCGTAGAGTTTTTTCTACGGAGCTTTTCGAAAAAGATAGTTGCTATTTTATCCCGGAGTTCTGCCCGCTATCAAAAAGTCCTGAAAAGTCTTAAGTTCTGCCCACTTGCCTTCGCTCGCCAAAGCTGCCTGACGCGCCCAGCTCGAAGGGTCGTGAATACGGTAGTGCGGTCCTGCTGCGTCAAGAATAGCTTGCAAACGCTCCTGCGCTGACGCAGCCAAATCCGACCACAACCAAATGCCGTCGTTGTTGAGCAGCTGCTCTATCTTCGGTCCGATGCCCTCTACTTTTTTTAGGTCATCTTTGCGCTGACTCATCGCCGTCATGCCGCCTGCCATCGCTGCCATTGCGCTGGCTGCCATGACTGCTGGTTGCGCCTCTATTTTTTCGCCCGCAGCGAGTTTGGCTTTGTCGTCCTGACAAGTCTGCAAATCTGCGTGAAGCTGACCGACTTGTGCCGAATATTTTTCCATCTGCACACGAAGATTGTCAATTTCTATTTTTGCGTTGCTCAAATCGTTGTCGCGTTGGCGGTATAGTTTTTCGAGATCGGCATATTTTGTTTTCCAAGCTGCAAGGTCGTTGCGGCAGGCATCTAACTCTAACTGGAGTGCTGCTGCTTTGCGTTGCCAAATCCATCTGCCAGTCAGAAGCCCAATAAGCCAAGCGATGAACAAAAAAAGTAGCACGAGCAAACTGTCGCGACTGCCGAGAGCATTAAAAAGTTGCGTTAAAAAGTCCATAGTCAGTTGTGTTTTATTTATTTAGTATCTTTTTTTAGGATAAAAAAATGAAAAAAAAAGACACCGAGTTATTGAAAAAAAAGATGAATGATTAATTAATTTTGATATTTACACGGCGGTTTTTTGCCTTGCCGTCGGCATCGTCGTTGCTTGCCATTGGGCTGCGCTCGCCGTCTGTGGCGGTATCTGTTTTCACTTTGATACCTTTACTTTCGAGATATTTTCGGACTGCTTTTGCGCGTCGCAAGCCAAGACTGTTGTTTTCGGCATCGCTGCCGTCGCTGTCTGTATGCCCCGTGATGGTCAATTTTTGTGGCGGCGTGCGTTTGCAAAAACCAACCAATGAGTCCGAGTAGATTTTGAACTGCTCGCCCGGCTGGAATATGTCCGAGCCAGATGCAAAGTTAGCGTCCGAAAAAGTCATGTCCGAAAAGCTAAACTGCGAGGTAGCAAGCTGCGGAGTCGCCGTATTGTTCGACGCAGTTTGGCTGCGGACGATACTGAACGAAGCAGGTGCGGACAGCTTGGAGTCATTGACTTTTCCGGAGTCCAAAGAGATTCGATTTTCGGGGATTCCCATTGCTACCAACTGCGAGCGAAGTTCGGCGGCGCGCGCCAAACCGAGATTTTCGTAGAATCCGGATTTCATTCCTTCTTCGCTGTTGAGATAATAGCCCGTCACGGTCAGGTTTTTGTCGGGGTGTGCTTTGAGGTAAGCGGCGGTTTTGGCGAGAAAATCGCTGTTGTCGGGACTCAAGTTCGGCTTGGTCATTTTGTCGGCAAAAGCGAACTGCTCGTAGCCAGCCAGCACGGTGCTATCTCCGTTTTTGAGGGTCAGGCTTTTAGCCCGCATCTCGGCGGCGGGAGCGGCGGCGGGTTGTTCGTAGCAGTTGTGTTTGATTTTGCAGACGTAAATGTAGCGACTCGGAACCGCCCACCCGCAGAGGATGAGAAAACTAATCAAGTAAGGCTTCATAAAAATAGGTTTAAAATGTGTTTATTTTTTCGTCGGTCTAAAATTAAAACTAATTTTCTAAACTAAAAAGAAAATTTAAAATTTTATTTAATAATTTATACGAAAAGAAAAAACGTAAGTCACGCTACTTTACAAATATTTAACACAGCACCCCAAAACACATTAAAAAAGCTATGTTTTCATACTTTTTGCTCAAAAAACTACGCTGTCCTCTATCTGGTAACGGCTCAACAAAAAAGAGCCTTTTTGTCGGTCGGATATTTGAAGATTGATAATATTTTTTTGGTCCTCAAACACTTCGGTCAGCAGCGAGTTTTTTACCGAAAATTTTTTGACGGGTGCTGTCACATTGCTTACTTCCATAAAAACCCAGATTGCCGCCATATCCTCCGAGTTTTCTTTCCCCAAATAATTGATTCGGAGCGTCTGGTCGTTGGCTACCAAAGTCATTGTTTCTTTCAGATAATTGGTGATTAGTTCGTTGGTCTGCGCGTCTTCTCGTTGCGTACCTATCCGAAGCGGGCGAGCCACGCCGCGCCGCTGAAAAGCACTTTCCAAATCATCAATAAAAATATGCCCCGTTATCTGCAAGGTCTTGTGCGAAGCCTTATAATTCATATCAAAAGTGCTGACATGAAACAGATGCCGCCATGCCGCCTCCAACGAGCAGGGAGCAAGCAGCAACAAAAATAGAGCTGCACATATATAAAGGTATAAATTTTTCATTTTGTATGTAATTTTTTTTAGTTTAGCATAATTTTGGGCTGTTTAGTATAAAAATCCAAAAATAAGTACAAATATTCGTCGAAAAAAGTATTTAAGTTGATAAATATAACTTTATATTTACGCCCGGCAAACAAACAATAGTTTGTTTGCCGTTATTATTACATTTTTTAAACACACAATTACAAAGTTTATTATGAAACAAATCGTACTTGCTTTTTTTAGCCTATTGATTTTGTCCCAAAACACTACGGCACAAGTAGCAAAAAAAATTCTCATCGAAGAATTTACCAACGCTTCTTGCGCCCCTTGCGCCTCTCAAAATCCCGGCTTCAAGGCACTTTTAGATGCCAACGCCGCTACCGTCGTGCCTATCAAATATCAGGCTTGGTTTCCGGGTTTCGACCCCATGAACAAGCAAAACCCAACCGAAGTAGCCACGAGAGGAGCGTACTACAGTTTGGATGGCGTACCAACGGCTTGGATAAATGGCGAGTTGCCCGACACTGCCTATGCTAATGGAGCTGGTACATGGTCAGCTACTTACGCAGGAGGTCCTTATGGCTTCAATCAAGACGTGATTGACTTCGCCGCCGCTCTCACTACGCCGCTTTCTATTGCGCTCACGCACTCTTTGAGCAACACTTTGGACACTACTACCATCACTTGTACTATCAAAAACGAAACAACTACCGTTTTTCAAGATACAGCAATGGTGCTGCACGTCGTGATGGGCGAAACTGAAATTAATTTCGATGAAGCTCCCGGAAACAACGGCGAAACTGATTTTTTCAACGTAATGCGCAAGATGATCCCAAATGCCAACGGAACAAAAGTAGCAGGAGCTATCCAGCCGGGCGCGTCTTTGACCTTCACTTTCAAAGTCTTTACGCCAACATACATCTATCGCTATGACCAAATTGCGATAGCGGCTTTTGCGCAAAGTAAAAATACCCAACAAGTATGGCAGGCGGGACTCAGCACCGAGCAAGCACTCCCAACGGGTGGTGCCTTCGGAGATGTAGCTATGGAGTCCGTCACTATTCCCAACGCATCAAACTGCGACTACGCGCTTACGCCACAAGTAGGAATCACTAATTTGGGTACAAACACTGTGACCTCTTTCGAGGTTGGATATTCTGTAAACGGTGCTGCACCAGTCAAACAAACGTGGACTGGGACGCTTGCTCCCAATGCTGCGCAAGTAGTTGCTTTTCCGCAAATTAATGTTCCCATCGGAGCCGGCACCATCGTCTATCAGTTGTTCAAAGTCAATGGATTGCGCGATGTAAACGCTTCCAATAGCTTACCGATAGACGAAAACACGCTTGCCTACTCTAATGTAAATGTAGGAATAAAAGCTGTAGAAAATTTTGAAACTACGACTGTCGAAACAGGCGTACCTTCCAAAGCCATCATCGTAAAAGGCGATCCTACTTTCATGCGCGTCGTGGACAAAGCGTGGTTCGTAGCTCAAGGAGCAACCACTATTACTGACCAAATCGGTGGTTTTGGTACTTCCAACAAGTCTATTCAAGCACTTTTCTTTAATATGCGCGCCGAAGAAAATCCCGTAGAGTTGATTTTTGACAAAATTGACTTGACCAATTCTGTAGGCACAAAAATTAAATTCCAACACGCCTACGCGCAATACGGAACAGAAAACGACAAACTTGAAGTCCAGTATTCGTTGGATTGCGGAGCTACGTGGACGACCGTTTGGAACAAAGCAGGTGCAGCCTTGAAAACAACAGCAGCCCAAACGGCTTTTTTCTTTCCGAAAGCTACGCAATGGAGACAAGACAGCGTGATAGTAGCCGCATTGGACGGCAAAACGGGTGTGAATGTGCGTTTCAAATGTACTTCTGCCTTCGGAAACAACCTTTATATTGACAACATCAATATCCAATCTCCGACAGGAACGGTAGATGCAGGGCAGTTGGAAGGTAAAGTTTCTATGTATCCGAATCCGACAAGCGATGTCGTAAATATCGACCTCGTGTTGGCGGAGAGTACGCCAGTCAGTGTGCAGATTTTTGACGTAGCGGGCAAGTTAGTCCAGACTATTCGCGACAATGTGAATTTTGCAAGCGGCGCTCACAGCCTTACTTGGGAAGCTCCGGCAGCGGGTCTTTACATCGTAAAAATCCGTACCAACATCGGTGAAGTCGCTCAAAAACTAACAGTAATTAAGTAATTTTTTTTATTCGTAAATAAAAAAGTGGGATAGAGCAGTAAAATGTTCTATCCCATTTTTTTGTACCTTTGCAGTCGAAATAAAATACAATTTTGAAATTTAATCTACTACATACCGACCCACAAAGCAACGCTCGAGCAGGCGAAATCGAAACGGCACACGGCACGATTCAGACCCCTATTTTTATGCCCGTCGGCACCGCAGGTACAGTCAAAGCCGTCCACCAATCCGAACTGGAGCGTCAGATAAATGCGCAGATTATTCTCGGCAACACTTACCACTTGTACTTGCGTCCGGGAACTGATATTCTACAAAAAGCAGGTGGCTTGCACGGTTTCAACGGCTGGTCGCGTCCTTTGCTCACCGACAGTGGCGGCTATCAAGTCTATTCTTTGAGCCATCGGCGCAAAATCACGGAGGAAGGCGTTACGTTTCAGTCGCATATTGACGGCTCAAAACATTTTTTTTCGCCCGAAAAAGCGATGGAAATTCAGCGCGTCATCGGTGCAGATTTCGTGATGGCTTTCGATGAATGTACCCCCTATCCGTGTGACTATCAATATGCCAAAAAATCCATGCAACTCACCCACCGTTGGCTCGAGCGTTGCTGCAAGTATATGGACACCACCGAAGGTCACTATGGCTACGAACAAACGCTGCTGCCCATCGTGCAGGGCAGCACTTACAGCGACCTCCGCCGAGAGTCCGCCGAAACTATCGCTAATTTCGGACGCGCCGCAAACGCCATCGGCGGGCTTTCGGTAGGCGAACCAGCCGAAGAAATGTACCGCGTGACGGATTGGGTATGCAGAATCCTACCGACCGACAAGCCTCGCTATCTGATGGGAGTCGGCACGCCCGCCAATATTTTGGAATGTATTGCGCTCGGAGTAGATATGTTTGATTGCGTGCTGCCTTCGCGCAACGCGCGGCACGGCTTACTCTACACTCGGCACGGCATAGTGAGTATCAAAAGTGCCAAATGGAAGGACGATTTTACGCCCATTGATGCCGAAAGTCCCGCCGAATCCAGCCGATTTTATACCAAAGCGTATCTCCGACACTTGTTTCATTGCGGCGAACTATTGGCGATGCAAATTGCGACATTACAAAATTTAAGTTTTTATCTATGGCTTGTCGGCGAAGCTCGACGACATATTTTGCTCGGAGATTTTTCGGTTTGGAAAGCCGAGATGGTCGAGCGAGTCCAGCGAAGATTGTAGTAACTTATGTTACGCAGGAATTTTAAATTGGTTCATTTGGGCTTGATTTTGTGGTAATTTTCCTATCCTTGTCACTTTTTTCCTTGATGAAAAAAGTAACCAAAAAAATTAAGTGCTCTGTATAAATTCTAAAGTTTGTGCTTAAAAATCCCGTCGGCGCGCGAAAAATACTCGTCGGCTTCGCCAGACTCAAACAGTTTTCGCCTCGCCAGACGATATTTTTGCAAAAACTTGAATTTCTACAAGGCACGTCTGAAAAGACAGTAATAGCTAATAAAATGCTGCCTGAAATTTTAGTAAAATAATGTTTCTGCGTAACATGAAATAGTAAGAAAGCGTCTAAAATAAAAAATAGTTTTTTTTCAAAAGCGAGGCAGCAATAAAGTACTTTGGTTCGTTGTTGTTATCTAAACAAAGCTAACCTTAAATTTTATAACAAAAAGAAAAGCAGATGGACGTTGCTCTACAACTGCAGTTTGATGAAGAACCCTTGATTGTCGCCTGCGTAAGAAATGAGCGTTGGGCGCAACAAAAACTGTATGAAGACCACTACAGTAAGATGATGGGCGTGTGCCTGCGCTACGCCAACACGCAAGATGACGCAATGGATATTCTTCACGAGGGATTTCTGAAAGTGTTCAAAAACATCTCGAAGTATCAGGTAGGTACTTCGATTTCGGCTTGGATACGCCGCATTATGGTCAATACTTCGATAGATTATTATCGAAAAAATGTACGCTACCGTACCGATGACATTGACCACGCTTATGACTTGAGCAGTTCAGACGCAGACGCAGTCAGCCAATGTTCGGAGCAAGAAATTATGGCGGCGATACAAAAACTTTCGTTGGCATATCGAGCGGTCTTTAATCTGTACGTTATCGAAGGTCTGTCGCATCGAGAAATTGGAGAGGAGTTGGGAATCACAGAAAGCACGTCCCGCTCCAATTTGGTAAAAGCTCGCACAAAGCTAAAAGAAATACTATTAGGAAACGACCACACATTATATGAAGCCTAACACGCCACAACATATTACTGATTTTGACAAACACATTAAGTCATCGCTCGAGGACGTTGGTGCAGGGAGCTCTGCGCCCAACAACTGGCATCGCATGAAGCAACTGCTCGACCAGCAGTTACCGACTTCGGAGCTTCCAAGTGCGGAGGAAAAGATAGATGATTTCGTCAGAAAAACAGTAGAAACCACCCACCCACCAATGCCCGTCGGCTCGTGGGCGGCGATGTCACAAATTTTGGATAAAAATATATTAGAAAATAATCCAAGTAGTGACATTGATGAATTTATAAAAAAATCAGTAGAAAATACTTCCGCAGCCTATCCCGCAGGAGCATGGGAGCTTATGTCCAAACGATTGGACGACGAAGCCGCCGAAGCTGCCGACCGCATAGACGAAACTATTCGCAAAAAAGTAGGCTCTGCGGATTCTTCTTCCTACCAGCCTTCCGCATGGCAGCAACTCTCCCGACGCTTGGACGAAGCCCAAAATCTACGCCATCTGATATACCGCTACAAAGCCGTAGAGTTGGCTTTGATGATGTTGTTTTTATTCACTGCAACACGATTTTTGCCAACAGACTGGGACGAAATAGGTAAATTGTTAGATACAAAATCAACATCTTCTCCCGCAGCAACGCGTAGCGAATACCGCTCTCAAAAAGAAGAAAATAAATCGTATAAGCACGAAAAAGCAGCACAAAAATCTTCTGTTTTGCCCGCTCAAAAGCCGATGCAATACGGCGCGCCGCAAAACGCAAACCAAGCTGAAAGAGCCGAAATAAAAGCCAAACCAAGCGAGGAAGCTCCAAGAGCGGACGCGACTGAAAAGACTAATTTGTTAGAAGAAAATAAAAAAGAAGCTGATTTTGTGACAAATTCTCCCGAGCTGCCTAATACGGTTGCAATACAGGATTTGAAGCAAATACCAACCGCAGAAGCAATTACCGTTCCGACGGTAGAACGTGGAAAAGAAAGTATTGCCCGCACATCTTCGTTAGATGATATGCCACAGTTGCCCACGATTTTAAACGATAAAATAGAGCGACCAGCCCAAAATACTACCTACGCCACGAAAGAGTTGGCAATGGCGGCAAAAGACAAACACACAGCGTTTTGGCGCATCGGAATGGTATCTTCGGTAGATTTGAATTATGTGCAAACGCCCGAAGACGCTGGCGTTAGTAAGAAAGCATACGCACAAGGAGCTATCGGCTACAGTGGCGGAATGGTAGTGTCCAAGAATATAGGCAAATGGGAGTTTGAAACTGGATTTTTATATTCAGCCAAAAAATACGCACCACAAAGAAAGCTCGAAATAAGAGGCAACACCACAGACGGATATGTGCAAGAAAGCCTGAAAGACATCGAACTCAACCAAATAAAAATACCAGTCCGCGCTCGCTATCAAATCGAAAATAAAGGACGGTGGACTATTTTTGCCGTTTTTGGTGGCTCTATAGATTTGGTCATGCAAGCTCGCTACGACCGCGTGCGCCGCGTGTTGGGCAACCCACTTGCTTCGTTCAGAGTCACTGCGCCGCTCACCAAAGACCCTGGCGGCTTGCTCGAAAGCGGAATGTGGACAAAAAATCACTATTTCACAGCCGATATAGGAATGGGTATCGAGTACAAAGCGAGCAATCGCTGGAGTTTGTTCGTGCAGCCTACTTATCAACAACAGTTTATCAGTCCGAGCAGTGGCATCGGACCCAACAAAGATCGCCTCAATACCTTCTCGTTATTGGCGGGAATTAAGGCGACTTTATAGCGAAAATCAATTTTTTTCTACAAAAAAATAAAACGGTTTCCAAAATGCTTGCAGCATTGGAAACCGTTTTGTTTTTTTGCAGTAGAATAAAATATATTACTAAAAAATGAATATGAATCCAAAAGTGATAAGCGGGTTCTCCAAACTCTCAAAAGCGGAAAAAATTGACTGGATTGCCAAAAATTTTATAACGAAAAATACTGCTGACGTGACAGCTATTTTTGACACTTTTTTGTGCGCTGATTCCGATACTCAACGTATTATTGATGGGTTTAGCGAAAATACAGTTAGTAATTTTCATCTGCCCTACGGCGTAGCACCCAATTTTGTAATCAATGACAAAACCTACTGCGTGCCGATGGTAATAGAAGAAAGTTCGGTCGTCGCTGCTGCGTCGAGTGCCGCAAAATACTGGCTTACGCGCGGCGGTTTTCACGCCCAAGTACTTTCTACGACCAAAATTGGGCAGGTTCATTTTTCTTGGACTGGTGATTTCACTCGCCTTTTGCTGGCTTTTGACGAATTAAAAAAAATACTTTTGTCCCAATCTGCTCCGCTTGTGAGCAACATGGAGCAACGCGGCGGCGGCATCAGAAATATAGAATTGCTCAATATGACAGACCTCGAAGCCGACTACTACCAGCTCCGAGTGAGTTTTGAAACCTGCGACTCGATGGGTGCCAATCTTATCAATTCTGTCCTCGAAAGCTTTGGAAAGACGATGATTGAGTTTTTTCAAAATAGCCAATTTTTTTCAGAAAATGAAAAAAATGTGACAATTCTTATGGCAATTCTTTCAAACTACACTCCCGACTGTTTGGTGCGTGCTTGGGTAGAGTGTCCGATAGACCAATTAGGGACAAAATCTGCGCCCGACGTGAATCTGTTGGCACAAAAATTTTATAAAGCAGTCCAAATTGCGACCATTGACCCTTACCGCGCCACTACCCACAACAAGGGAATTTACAACGGAGTTGATGCCGTCGTACTGGCTACAGGCAATGATTTTCGAGCCATCGAAGCCTGCGGACATACCTACGCCGCCCGCGATGGTCAGTACCGAAGTTTGAGCCGGTGCAGCATCGAAAACGGGATTTTTCGGTTTTGGATAGACCTTCCGTTGGCGGTCGGCACGGTCGGAGGACTAACAAAACTCCACCCTTTGGCAAAGTTTTCGCTCGAAATGTTGGGCAACCCTTCTGCCAAAGAACTCATGCAAATAATAGCGGTTGTTGGGCTTGCCCAAAATTTTGCCGCCGTAAAATCACTCGTCACCACAGGTATCCAACAAGGACACATGAAGATGCACTTGGGAAATATATTGCTCAATTTTCAAGCATCTGGACAAGAATGTGACATGGCTCAAAAGCATTTTTCTGAAAATGCTATTACGTTTTCTGCCGTCCGAGAATACTTGGAAGCACTCCGAAAATCAGATTTATAACTACACTTTGCAATGTCAATTTCCACTTTTCGCACCAATGGCAAATTACTGCTCACCGCCGAGTATTTCGTTCTCGACGGCGCGCTTGCTGCTGCCGTACCTACCCGATTGGGACAAACATTTACTGTCACAAAAACAGCTCACGAAGATAATATTTTGGTGTGGACAAGTTTGGACAGCGACGGCTCGGCTTGGTTTTCGGCACGATTTGATACCGTTGATTTGAGTATTCTCCAAAGTAAATTTTCCGAAATTGCGCAGCAGTTGAGAGTAATCCTACTGGCTGCAAGAAAGCAAAATTCATCGTTCTTGATGTCTGAAAAGCCAGAAAAAATACAGGTTTTGACGGAATTAGAATTTCCGCGTCTTTGGGGTTTGGGAAGTAGCTCGACGCTGATAGCGGCGCTTGGAGATTGGGCAAAAGTAAATCCTTATCGCTTGTTGGCGGAAACTATGGGTGGCTCGGGCTACGACATTGCTTGCGCAGTATCCGATACTGCTATTTTTTTTCAAAAAAATAGGTCTGAAAATTTGGTCACAAATTGCGATTTTAATCCAATTTTTCGCTCGCAACTCTACTTTATTTATCTCGAAAAAAAACAAAATAGTCGAGAAGGAATCGCACAATATAAAAAAAATGGAATGCCGTCGGCTTCTCTGATAGGCGAAGTGTCGGAGCTGACTCGAAGGTTTATTGCTGCCCAATCTTTGTCTGATTTTGAAAAAATAATCGTAGCACACGAAAAAATAGTTGCCGCTGCTGTTGGGCTTCCACGAGCCAAATCTTTGTATTTTAGCGACTTTTGGGGCGAAATAAAATCACTCGGAGCGTGGGGTGGGGATTTTATATTGGCTACCAGCGACCGCTCCGAGATAGAAACGCGGAGCTATTTCAACGAAAAAGGTTTTAAAGTGTTTTTAAAATATGACAACTTGGTATGACGCTTCGGTAATCCGCATTGAACAAGAAACGCCCAGCACACGCCGCTATTGGTTGGAAGTGTCCGACGTGGCTGATTTTATTTTCAAAGCAGGTCAATTTGTGACATTTGACCTTCCTATCGGCGACAAGCGGCTCGCACGGTGGCGGAGCTATTCGATAGCGAGTGCGCCCGACGGAACGAATATTTTAGAATTTTGCATCGTCCGCTCGCCTGACGGTGCGGGAACGCGCTATTTTTTTGAGGAAATTGCGGTCGGCTCGTCGCTTCGCTTCAAAGGTCCAGACGGGGCATTTTATCTGCCCGACGCGCTCGAAAAAGACGTGGTAATGATTTGTACGGGGACAGGTATTGCGCCGTTTCGGAGTATGTTGAGCGATATTTTTCGACAAAAAAAAATACACCAAAATATTCATCTTATTTTTGGAACTCGCAGCAAACAAGATATTTTATACCATTCGGAAATGAATTTTTGGAAAAATAATATTCCGAATTTTGACTTTGATATTGCACTTTCTCGCGAAAACTCTACCGACTTTTACGACGGCTATGTGCATCAAATTTACTTAAAAAAATACACAGAGCTGCGCCCCGACATTGTTTTTTATCTTTGCGGCTGGAGTCGAATGATAGACGAAACGGTGGAAAATTTAATTTTAAAATTGGGTTATGACCGCTCGCAGGTCAAATTTGAGCTGTACGGTTAGTCAATATATTCAATTTTCCGAAGAAATTTGATGCCGAGCGTGATTTCAAACGTCAGGTTTCTGATGCTTTGTTCGGGCAAAGTACCGATAACAAATTGTCCTGTGGAAGGGTCGAAAATACGCCTGTTGGGATATGGCGGGTCATAATATTGGCGCGAAAAATCGGGATTGACGCTCAACTCTAACAGTCCTGAAATATATTCCGAAATTTTAAATTCCGTACCGCCGCCGACGGTCATGCCATAGTTGAACCGATTGACATAGTCCGACTTGGGCGTGTAGGTATAAAAATTTTGTAAATTGGTACTGGGTGGCAGATTGGTTTTCAGCGTATAATCGCCCCGAATCCCCAACAAATAGTAGAGTTTGTAGCCGTTCCAATCAAATTTTTGTTTGCCACCCAACGCCAAAGTGAGATTATTAAAAACATATTCGGTGCGGCTGCCTTCGTAGGTTTCGAGTTTTCCCGTTGCTGGATTGTTGAAAGAGCCGCCAAAATAGCGCAACGCACTGCCTTTTTGGTGGAATCCCGATTGGGCAAAAAGGGCGAATTTGTTGCCTTCATCTGCGGTTTCGATGAATAAAATGCCGCAGGGTTTGTAGAGCAACGAGCGGTTGCCGAAGCCTGTCCAGCGTTGATTGCCTATGCACAAGCCAGCTTTCAGTCCAAAAGCGTAGCTTTGAGCAGATACTATTTGTGCCGCTAAACAGAGCAAAATAACAAGAAGTATAAATATTTTTTTCATAAAAAACTATTCAGTTTATCCAACGAACTAAAAGATGTATCAAAAGACAAATATACGATGAAAAAAATCATAATTATAATTTTTTGTGCGCTGACTTTTGAGCAGGCAAATGGGCAGGGCGCAGCATCGGATTTAATTTTGAATGCACGGGTTGGCATCAGTGTCGGCAAGGTGCGAGTGTATGAAGACAGCAGTTTTTTGAAGCCTACCCAAAATTCTTTGGAGGAGAGCGAACTCGTGGAAGTCATGTCACAAACTGCGAAAGAATATGAAGACAATGCACAAAATCAAAAATTCAGATGGTATCAGGTTCGGTCTTTGGGGGGATTGATAGGTTGGGTTTTTGGGGACGGGCTGGCGGTAATCGTTGCAGACAGCAGGGTTGAGAACAGGTTGAAGTTATTTCACAAAAAAAAGGTTCGGTTCAATAGCGGTTTTGAGCAGTCGGTTATGTGGGTAGCGGCGGTAGAAGGGCTTGAAATCGTGCATCAGCAGAAAGATTACCTCAATCCTATTTATAAAGAATTTTATTTGGTGGCGACCAATGAACGCGGTAAATCTGTCCAAATCAACTGCGCCGAAACGAGTGTGGCTGGCAAAAGTGAACTCAAAATGTTTCTTTTGTACGATGTCACGGGCGACGGGGCAGACGAAATTATTTTGCAACGCAGCAGCCAAAACTCGGACGGCTTGGACAATCGGACGCTCGAAATTCATTCGTTTCAGGGCGGGAATCTGACCAAAATTTGGGAGGAGCGCATGACGCTTACTTACAGTGACAACTCTCCGTCGCCTACACTTTTTAAGTACATTGAGGTTGATAATCAATCTATTAGAGTTTCATATATAGATTATTCTGACTGTGAGGGCGAACAAAAATCGTACGTCCGATGTCTCGATTATGTAACTAAAACTTACGTTTGGGATATGGCAACTCGGCAGTTCAAAATTCTTTATCCCGAAACAAAAAGTCCGCTTTCAGGTGGATTGATTGCTAAAAAATCTATTTTTTTGAGGGCAGAGGCGGACACTTTTTCGTCACAAAAAATGGATAAAATAGAATATTTACAAAATTTTCAGGTGCTAAAACACTCCGAAAAAGTGCTGGTTCGTGGCACAAGCACTTCGTTGGCGACGTGGCTTTTGGTACGGACTAAAAACGGCGCATTAGGCTGGATTCCCGCCGCCGCCGTCCGATTCAACTTCACGGAACACGCCGAACTTTTAGAAAAATACTACGAAAATCCGCCTGTGTTTCGGAACGATTGGAAGGGAAAAGCGGATTTTGAATTTATCAAAATTATAGGCAAAAAGCGGTAATTTGGCTCACAAAGTAGCCGTTTTGGCGACAATCATCGGGATACTGATGCAGCGTTTTTCCATATAGTTGAGGATATTTTCTACCACCTGAAGAGCATTCTCGTCCAATCCAGCCAATTCATTTTTAAAAACTTCATTGATGGCGTGATTTTTTACGGCTTTTATCTGCTTCGGCACGTCGCGCAAGGCGAGTTCGAGTTGGCGTTGGCGGTGAATGGTCTGAAACTCTGTCAGCTTATTTTGTAGTATTTCCTTTGCTTTTTCTACTTCTTTTTGCCTAAAAGACAAATTTTGTTTCGCGATTTCTCGAAGACTGTCTATTTCGATAAATTCTACGTCGTGGGATTTTACAATTTCTGACGAAATATTATTTGGCACAGCGAGGTCAATCGCAATTTTTCGGTGCGCGTCAGAGCCATTCAGTCGAGCGTATAACTTCTCATTCACTATGATTTCCGTCGCACTGGTACAGACTATTATGCAGTCAAAACCATCTTTGTAGTCTTTCAAATCCGATAGTTTTTGGGCGTTTCCACCCAAATTTTCTGCCAATTCTTGCGCTTTTTTAATATTTCTATTAAAAACCGTTGTGGTTTCAAATGGATTTTTTACCAAAAATTTGGCGACCAAAGCGTTGGTTCGCCCCGCGCCTATCAAGAGCAAGCGGCGATGTTGTGGCGTTTTGGCAGCAAAAAGTTGCTGCATCGCCAGCGAAACTATGGAAACAGGTTTCTCGCCGATGCGCGTTTTGGCGTACACTTCTTTCGCCGCTTCTACCGTGAACCGCATCAGCAAACGCAGCAAATCTCCCGTAAGTTGCCACTGGCGGCATTGCTCGAAGGCTTCTCGGAGCTGCCGAAAAATCTCCCGCTCGCCGACTACCAAAGAATCTATGGACGCTGCGACTTCGTAAAGATGCTGCACCGCCCGAGTTCCTTCGTAGCACTCGACGGCATCGGTATCTTCGGCGGGGTCGAAAATAGGGTTGGCTTGCCCAATAAAATTTTGGATAAAACGCGGCGATATTTGCTGCTTGGTCGAAAAGAAATACATCACGCGGTTGCAAGTAGCCAAATACAGAAGCTCGTCCAAATTGCAGCGTTCTTTTAGGATTTCCAACTTTCCGCGCAGCACTTCGGTGTCCTCGTATGGCACAACAAACTTAGCGATGCTTCGCACATCGGTCTGTCGGTGAGTGACGGTAAGGATTTTGTAATGGTGCAACATGATTTTAGATTCAGAACCACAAATGTAGGGCGGCAATTTTTTTTAACTGTCACGAAACTGTCACGAAACTACAAAAGGCTTCGCCACCGTTTATTTGGAATGATTCTAAAAAAAGAAAAGCAAGCACAAATTAATTTGTGCTTGCTTTTCTTATGGCATATTGTTGAGTTTTACAACTCTGCAGCCACTTCTATCGCAGGCAACGCGCTGACGGGTATTTCGTTGTGAATGTTGCGAATATCTGCGTCCACGAGGATTCTCCCGCAATGTTCGCAGGCTACTATTTTTTTGCGCAAGCCGATTTCGAGTTGCAACTGTGGTGGTATTTTGTTGAAACATCCGCCGCAAGAATTTCTATCTACCGAAACAACTGCCAAGCCATTGCGGTATGATTTCCGAATTTTGTCGTAAGCGTTGAGGAGTCGTTCTTCTACTTTTTTCCGTTCTTTTTCGGATTTTTTGCGAAGTTTCTCTTCTTCTTTTTCTGTTTTTTCGATAATTTGTGACAACTCTATTCGCTTAGCATCTACATCTTTTTGTTTCAGGACGAGCCTCGCTTCGGTAGTTTGCAAAGTTTCGTCTTTTGCAGCCACCGCTACTTTGACTTCTTTTATTTTTTTCTCCGAAAGTTGTATTTCTAATTTTTGTATCTCTAATTCTTTCGTGAGTGCATCAAATTCGCGGTTATTTTTCACATTTTCGAGCTGTTTTTCGTAGCGCGTGATGTTATTTTCGGCATCTTTGATGTTTGTTTTGTGGTGCGAAGCCTCCGTTTCCAACTCTTTGACGGTGGTTTTGAGTTTAGAAATACGAGTGGTCAAGCCTTCGATTTCGTCTTCCAAATCGCTTACTTCTATCGGCAATTCGCCTTTCAAGACGGCGATTTCGTCAATTTCGGAGTCAATAGCTTGTAGGTCGTATAAGTTTTTTAGCTTTTCGCCGACGCTTAATTCTTTTGCTGCTGCCATAATGTCAGAAATATTTTACTGGATTCGTATTTATTTTTGTGAAATGAACCGCAAAGGTAGTATATTTTTTTCTAATTATTTCAATTAATAATTCGATAGTAAATTGTTCGCTCTCAAAATGACCAATATCGGCGATAATAAGCTTGTTTTCGGCATCAAAAAACTCGTGGTATTTGAAATCCGCCGTCACGAATACGTCCGCGCCTTGCGCAATAGCCTGCGGCAATAAAAAACTTCCCGCGCCGCCACAAACCGCTACAGTCTTCACGCTTTTGCCCAAAAATTCTGTATGGCGAACACAATCGGTCTGCATCGTTTTTTTCAAATATTCGAGAAATTTCGGCTCCTCCATCGGGTTTTTGAGCGTCCCTATCATACCCGAACCTATCGAAATATCGGTGTTTTCGAGCGTCGTGAGTTCGTAAGTTATTTCATCGGGTGTTGGGTGGCTGGCTTTTAGCGCAGCAAGCACGACGCGCTCCAAAGGCATCGGCAAGAAAGTTTCCAACTTAATCGTGGATTGGTTGCCTTGCAGCGTCACCCCTACGCCGAGCGTAGCGAATCCGCCGTACTCAAAAGCGGGCATCTGTCCCGCTCCCGCAGCTGTCAAGGCGGCGCGGACTTGCTCCGAGTAGCTGGCGGGAACATAGACGGAAAGTTTTTTGAGCGCAGCCGCTTTGGGAGCCAAAATCCGAGTGTTTTCTAAACACAGCTTTTCGGCGATTTTGGCGTTCACGCCCTGAAAATACATATTGTCGAGATTGGTGTGCATCGCAAAAATAGCGACATCGTGGCGGATAGCTTTCATCACCACGCGCTCCACATAATTGCGCCCATTGAATTTTTTTATCCCCTTAAAAACTATCGGGTGATGCGCCACAATACAGTTGCAGCCCAGCGCAATAGCTTCCTCCACGACCGCCTCCGTGACATCTAAACAAACTAAAACCCCAGAAATAGCTGCCCCAAAATCTCCGACAATCAGTCCCGCATTGTCGTAATTTTCTTGATAAGCGACTGGCGCGATAGTTTCGAGATGCGCCACGAGTTCGCGCAAAGTGGTTGTAATATTCGCCATAAGTTGATTTATTTTGAGGTGCAAAGATATTATTTTTTTAAAAAATATATTCTCCGAATTTTTTTTTACGCACCGCGTTGATAGTTTTGATAATTTATGTTGTAATTTTGTGTCCTTATTTGTGATATTCTTCCTTGTCCGTGAAGTATTTTTTCAGCAATCTATTACCGAATGAAACCAGCTTTGCCCGAAGGCGTGCGCGACTTTTCGCCCGAGCAACTTCGCAAACGTACTTTTATTTTTGATACCATCAAAAATGTCTTTTCCAAATATGGCTTCGACCCTATCGAAACGCCGACGATGGAAAAACTTTCTACGCTCTCCGGCAACTACGGCGAAGAAGGCGACCGCCTGCTGTTCAAGATTCTGAACAACGGCGATTTTTTGCAAAAAGCTGACCAACAGGCACTTGCGGATAAAAGTTCTTCCAAATTGGTCGCTTCTATCTGTGAGCGTGGGCTGCGCTACGACCTGACTGTGCCGTTTGCGAGGTACGTCGTGATGCACCGCAACGATATTGCGCTGCCCTTCAAACGCTACCAGATACAACCTGTTTGGCGAGCCGACCGACCGCAAAAAGGGCGTTATCGGGAGTTTTATCAGTGCGATTGCGACGTAATCGGCTCTACTTCTTTGATGTATGAAGCCGAACTGGTGCAGATTTACGACGAAGTTTTTACAAAATTAGGTCTGAATGTGACTATCAAAATCAACAATCGAAAAATATTGCAGGGCATCGCCGAAGCGGTCGGAATTGCTGACAAGTTTTCAGATATGACGACGGCGATTGATAAATTGGATAAAATTGGTTTCGAGGGCGTGGAGCGCGAGTTGGTAGCGAGAAATATCGATGCCCAAGCGATTGAAAAACTAAAAAATATCCTTACCTTCAAAGAGTTAGCACCGTTCAAAACGCTTTTTTCGGAGAGCAAAATCGGACAAAAAGGCATCGAAGAACTCGAGCTTTTTCACCGCTACTTGGACGCTGCTCCGACTCACAATCGAGTCCAATTCGACCCAACTTTGGCGCGCGGACTTTCTTACTACACGGGTTGTATCTTTGAAGTCACCGCCAACGATGCCCAGATGGGCAGCATCGGCGGCGGCGGTCGCTACGACAATCTGACGGGCGTTTTTGGTTGGGAAGGCATCTCGGGCGTGGGCGTTTCTTTTGGTGCAGAGCGTATTTACGACGTAATGGAAACGCTCCAGCTTTTCCCCGAAGACGTGCAAGGCGGTAACTTGAAGGTACTTCTTATCGCTTTCGACGACGCAACGCACCATTTTGCGTTCCAACAACTGACCCAACTTCGGGCGGCGGGTATCGCTGCCGACCTTTACCCAAGTCCGCTAAAAATCCAAAAACAAATGGAATATGCCAACAAAAGGCGAGTGCCATTCGTTGTCGTCATCGGAGATGCAGAGATGGCGAGCGGTCATTTGGCACTCAAAAATATGACTTCGGGCGAGCAACAAAAACTGACATTGGAGCAAATTATTTACCAACTGAAATAAGCTATTTTGACCGCAAAATACACCGAACTTTCCGCCGTGCAAGCCGACTTGAAAAGCGAAAAAATCAACTGCCGGCAATTAGTAGCGCACTATTTGGAGCAAATAGAAGCGACTAAATATCTCAATATTTACATCGAAGTATTCGAGGAAGAAATTGCGGAGCAAGCAAAAAAATTAGACGAAAAATTTCTTCAAAATCCAGATTCCGTAGGGCGTTTGTTTGGAATGGTCGTTTCTCTGAAAGACGTGATTTGCTACGAAAATCACCTCGTCACGGCGGCATCTCAAATACTCGAAGGGTTCAGGTCGCTTTTTTCAGCCACTGCTGTGGAGCGGCTTTTGGCAGAGGACGCGCTTATCATTGGGCGTGTGAATTGCGACTCTTTCGCGATGGGCAGCAGCAACGAAAACTCTATCTATGGCGCGACTCGCAACCCTCTGAACGCCGATAAAATTCCCGGTGGCTCGTCGGGTGCGTCGGCGGTCGCCGTAGCTGCGGACACTTGTTTGGCTTCTTTGGGCAGCGACACGGGCGGTTCTGTGCGCCAACCCGCAGCTTTTTGTGGCGTGATCGGCACGAAACCAACTTACGGACGCATCTCGCGGCACGGACTCATCGCCTACGGCTCGTCTTTTGACCAAATCGGAACGCTTACGCACAGCGTAGCAGATGCTGCATTGTTGCTCGAAATAATGGCAGGCGCAGACCAGTACGACAGCACTTCGAGCCGCCGAAGCGTGCCAAACTACGGATATTTATGGAGCGAAAAGAAAAAAATCCGAATCGCTTATTTTGCGGAAGCACTCGAAAACGAAGGTTTAGACGCTCACATTGCGGAGCAAACACAGCATTTGGTCGCCCAACTTCGCGCCGCCGGTCACACAGTAGAAGCGGTAGAATTTTCGTATTTGGACTACATGATTCCCGCTTATTACGTCCTCACTACGGCGGAGGCTTCCAGTAATTTGTCCCGATACGACGGAATTAGGTACGGTTTTCGAGCAAAAAATACCGAAAATCTGACCCAACATTACCAAAAAACTCGTTCAGAAGGTTTCAATGAAGAAGTAAAACGCCGTATTATGTTGGGAACATTCGTATTGAGCGCAGGCTTTTACGAGGCTTACTACGCCAAAGCCCAAAAAGTACGCCGCTTGATACGCGACCGCACGGTAGAAATTTTTTCTGAATACGACTTTATTTTGATGCCCGCTTCGCCCGTCGCAGCTTGGAATATTGGCGAAAAATCCGACGACCCCGTGGCAACTTACCTATCGGATATTTTTACGGTGCAAGCAAACATGGCGGGCATACCAGCCATCGCACTCCCCATCGGCACGCACCCCGAAGGCACAGGCATCGGTATCCAGCTGATGGCAAACAGCTTTTGCGAAGCGGAATTATTCGCATTTTCGGATTATATTATGAAAAAATTACTTGCGTCCGCGTAACATTTTTAGCGAACTCGGCGTTTCAAGGGATTGGAAAGAACAAACAACAAATGCACAAAACTGTACGCGCCACTATCACTCTTCTTGTTTTATTTTTGCTGACGAGCAATTTGCGTCTGTCGGCGCAAGAGTTTCGGGTACAAATAGCGGCTCATATTGATTCGCTGCCCAAGTCTTTTTTTGAAAAAAAAGAAGTCGGCGAAATATCGGTAAACACAGACCAAAATGGAATTTATCGCTACCACATCGGCGAATTTCGGACTCGGACAGAAGCCGAAAAAGTCCGCCGCGAAGTGGTCAAAAAAGGATTCCTAAATGCGCAAATCATCGACTTGGAGGAGCAGCGCGCGCTTTGCGGAACGCCCTGCCCGTACATCACCAACACGACTACTTTCATCAGCTCGACGACCGAACAGCTTTTTTTGAGAACTATTTATTTCGACTACAACAGCGCACAGATACGCAACAATGCAAAAACTGAATTGGACGAAATGTATAAACATCTGCGCGACAATCCGACCTATATCGGGCAAGTCATCGGTCACGCCGACGCAAAAGGCTCCGCTGTCCAGAATCTCGACATCGCTACTCGCCGCGCACGTACTGCTCGTAACTACCTGATAAACAAGGGAATACCAGCCTACCGCTTCAAAACTCGCGTCTTCGGCGAATCCTCTCCCGTCACTATCAACACAGATGCGATTGGCAACGACTCGCCCGAAGGCAGACAATACAACCGCCGAGTAGTGCTGGTTATTTTGGACCCCAAAGGCGAAATTATCCACGATTGGACGCACAAATAAGTTGCGAAAAGTACGCACAACTCGCACCGCCAATTTTTCTATCGAGGCACTTTGCTTCTTTTTCCGAAATAAAATCATACTTTTGCCTTTTAGGAATGCGTCTAAAATAAACTACTTTATTTTTCTTCATTCCTTGTTTTATTTTTAAACAGGTTCAAAAAAAATGCGAATAGCGATTGATATGGACGAAGTAATGGCAGATGCGGTCAAAAAAATCCGTGCTTGCTACGAAAATGAATTTGGAATCCACTTGACTGACCACGACTTGGCAGGCAAACACCTCTCCAAAATAGTGCCGCCCGACCACGCTCAACTTGTCAAAAAATGGCTGCATACGAAGGGATTTTTTCGTGACTTCGAGGTCATAGAAGGCAGCCAAGCGGCAATCAAGCAGCTAACTGATGCGGGTCACGATATTTTTATTACTACCGCCGCTATGGAGTTCAAATATTGTTTGGAGGATAAATACGAGTGGTTAGAGGAGCATTTTCCTTTTCTTACTTGGCACCAGATGGTGTTTTGCGGCAGCAAAAAGATACTAAACGCCGATTATTTGGTGGACGACAATCCTATTAACTTTGACGGATTTGTGGGGCAAGGTTTGCTCTACACCGCTCATCACAACCTAAACGAAACGCGCTTTCCGAGAGTCAATAACTGGGCAGAAGTGCTGGAAGCATTGGGAATGAATACAAAATAACTTCATGAATATTACGTCTAAATTGCCCAACGTTGGGACTTCTATTTTTGCCGTCATGTCCGCTTTGGCGACGGAGCATCGGGCTATTAATTTGTCGCAGGGCTTTCCTGACTTTGACTGTTCGGAGCGGCTTCAAGGCTTGGTCGCCGCCGCAATGTCGGAGGGCTGGAATCAATACGCGCCCATGCCGGGCTTGCTGCGGCTGCGGGAACGGATAGCAGAAAAAATTGATTTGTTGTATCAAAAAACAGTGAATCCTGCGGACGAAATTACCATCACTGCGGGTGGAACACAGGCGATTTTTACGGCGATTACTACTTTCATAAAGGCTGGCGACGAGGTCATCGTCATTGAGCCAGCTTACGATTGTTATCTTCCGCCGATTGAGTTGGTGGGCGGCGTGCCTGTTATTTACTCGATGCAAGCACCCGACTATCGGATAGATTGGGACAAAATGGCTGCGCTCGTCACACCCAAAACGAAGATGCTGATGTTCAACACGCCGCACAATCCTACGGGAACGGTTTGGTCTGCTGCCGATTTTGTGGCACTACAAAATTTAGTAAAAAATACAAATATTTTGATAATCAGTGACGAGGTGTATGAGCATTTAGTTTACGACAATGCCTCGCACGAAAGCATTTTGAGCTATCCCGACCTCTACGAGCGGAGTATAGTCATCTATTCTTTTGGAAAAACATTTCACACTACGGGTTGGAAAATGGGCTATTGTGTGGCTTCGCCGTTGCTTACTGCCGAGTTCCGAAAGGTGCATCAATTCAATGTTTTTTCGGTAAATACGCCGATTCAGCACGCTTTGTCGGAGTTTTTGGCTTCGCCAAACGAGTATTTGTCGTTGAATAATTTTTATCAAGCCAAAAGGGATTTTTTGCTCACGGCTACCGCCAGTTCCAAATTTCGACCGCTTCCCTGCGCTGGCACTTATTTTCAGTTATTGGATTATTCTCAAATTTCTGACGAGTCTGATGTGGTTTTTGCGCGCCGCTTGACGACCGAAATCGGCGTGGCGGTAATTCCCGTTTCTGCTTTTTATTCGGACGGCTACGACGGTAAAGTGGTTCGCCTGTGTTTTGCAAAAAAAGAACAAACACTGCTCCAAGCTGCCGAATTGCTCAATACTGTCTGTTGAGAACCAAATAAGGCTTTTACTGCACCTTGTCGCCCCGAAGTTTTCTAAATTCTTTGCGGGCATCTACGGCGAGGGTGCTGCCCGAAAATTCGGTAAATAATTTTTCGTACAAGTTTTTTGCTTTTTCGGGGTCATTGAGCGGCTTGGCGTACAGTCCAGCGAGCGTAAAAAGTGCGTTGTCGGCGCGGATTTCTTCTTTGTATTTTTCTACGATGGTCTGCAAAAGCTCGGCGGCTTTCGTATAATTTCTCTTTTTTAGATAAATTTGTGACTTCGACCAAAGCACGTCATCGTCCAAAGAGTGTTCTGGAAATTTTACCAAAATACTGTCCAACTTTACGAATGCTTCCTCAAATTTATTCTGAAAAATCAACAAATCCGCCTCGGCATAGAGCTGCATAGCGGTAGTCGTGGAGTCCATGCCCGTATTTTCTAAAATAAAAACCGATAAGTCGAGTGCGTCGTTGGCGATGAGCTTGGAGGTGGAGGCTTTCAGGACGCTGAATTGCGACTGCGCCCACTCGAAATCGCCGTTGTAATACGCCAACTTAGCATTCCGAAACCGCGCTTCATGCCCCAAAATATCGTCTTTGAACTCCTTATCGACCTGCGAGTAGAGCAAAGTAGATTCCCACCGCTCGCCCTGAATCAGGTAAATATCCGCCAAGCTGACCTTCGCCTGCCCCAATATATTTCTGTCCAAACCCGACATATTGACCAATTCTTTGAGATGAGAAGTCGCCTTTTCGAGGTCGTTGAGATAAAAAGCCTCCAAGTCGGCTTGCTCCATAATGAGCGATGCGGTGTTGCGATTGCGCCCAAGTTCGGTCAGCACAGTATCATAATTTGATTCTAAATACTGCAATTCTGTGACAGCATAATTATAGCCGTCCGTGATTTTGTCGCGGCGATTGTGAAGTGCGCCGCGCCGCGCTTCGGCATAAAACGGCGAGCTGCGTCCCTTCTCCACGGCGACGTATTCGTAGGCGGCGATAGCGGCTTCGTAGTCTTTGCTCACGGCGGCGATGTTTGCCAACTGAAAGATACGGCTGCCGTTTTCGTTCAGTTTTTTATCCAATGCTTTGGACTGCCGAAGTGCGTTTTTGTAATCTTTTTGCTGGATAAAAGTCCAAGTCAGGAGTTCGATGTAATGCGTGGCATCGGGTTCGCTTTGTAGCCGTGCGTAGAGTTGAGTCTGTAATTCAGAATATTGTTCGGGTGTTGTGAGGCTTTGCTGCAACAACATTTTGGCAGTTTCTAATTTATTGAAGTCATTTGGCGCAAGGGTGTTGAGAAAACTTTCGGTCATTTTGGGCGTATCGCCTTTCGCACGGTAGAGGTCGCCGATGTTGTAAGCAAATATTTTTTTGTCTTTCAGCAGCGTCGCACCGCGCTCATAAGCCTGCAAAGCGTAGTCGTATTTTGTCAGATTCGCAAAACTTTGAGCCAGCCGCATCACATTGTACTGGTCTGCGCCGAGTTCGGCGATGGCTTTTTGGAACTGAATTTTAGCCTCGTCGGGCTTGGATTGTTTTTCTAAAATATTGCCCAACGTGACATAGATGGAACACTCCTTGGGACGTTTTTTGAGTTGCTTTTCGAGAATACTTTTGCACTTATCGAATTGCGAAAGTGCCGAAAGAGATTCTATATACTTGTCAAAATAATAATCGTTGCCGTCGTTTTCTTTGACTAATTTTTCGTAAAGCGTAGCAGCTTTTTCAAACTCGCTGTTGAGAAGATATTGCTCCGCAAGTCGTGCGTCTTGCGCATGAATTTGAACAAATTGAAACGTAAAAAAAATTAGTATTAAAATTCTCATTAGATGTCGGATATTTTTATTTTTCAACTAAAATAACGTAACTTGTGTTGGAAAAGTTGTTTTTTGTAAGTATATTTGTAAGTAAGTAGTTATTGCGAGCTATTTTTGGATTGCTAATTGTTGTAAAACATTGATTATCAAATATTTATGTCAATCAATCTTCAAAAACCATTTTATTCATTTCGTCAAAAAATAAAAGTCTAAAAATATGATTATCAGCACTACACACACCGTTCCGGGCAGAGAAATTGTAGAAATCCTCGACATCGTGCGCGGAAATACCGTCCGAACCCGCAACATCGGCGTAAAATTTATCGCTGGATTCAAAAATATTATCGGCGGCGAAGTCCATCAATACACCGAACTCATGGCGCACACCCGCGAACACGCGCTGGAACGCATGATTGCAGACGCAGAACGCATCGGCGCGGACGCGGTGGTAGGCGTGCAGTTCAATACCGCTTCGATTATGGCAGGCGACTCGGAGATTTTAGCCTACGGGACGGCAGTTCGCTTGAGTAAGTAGAGTTGTTTTTTTTTATTAAAAAATCAGAAAAATAGTTATGGATTTTTTAAGACAGACTGGCGTTTCTAATATTTACCACAGCTTTCGGCAGATAGAAGTGGCGGCGTACCCGTCTGTGGTTTATTTTTATGAAACCCAACAAAAATACATATCCCAGCTCTCCACCGACGAGTATTTTGAGATAACTACCGTCTATACCGACGCATTGCTACAGCTCGGACGCTACGAAAAACTCCTTCCTATCGCCGACGAAATGCTCGAAATATCCATCATGGAAAACATCAAATACCTCAACGGAGTAGATATTTTTCCCGAAATATTGCTTCAGAAAGCAACGGCTTTGTTTCGACTTCATCGGCACGCAGAGGCACTTCACGTCTTCCCGCAACTGCTGCGAATGAAGCCCAATGACTTGCAAATCGTCAAATTGGCGGAAAAATGCCTGACGGCGCACCACCCAGCGATACTGCAAACGGCGCGGGCTTGGGCGATGTTTTTGTTTTTGTCTGCCGCTGCCGTCGCTGGCTTGGGAGTCCTGGTTATTTACCCTTTTTTTGAAGATTACGGCGACGCAACGGAGCTTGGTGGAAGTATATTATTCGGTTTAGGCTGGGTAAGTATTCTTTTAGGCGAATTATTACAAAGTAAAAAAGTAAAGAATAAAATATTGAGTTGGAAAAAATAAATTTTATGAAATTTATTATCTGCGCAATCTTGACGTTCAGTACGCTGTCAGCGACAGCCAACCCCTTTGCGGATACCACCAAAACTAAACACTTTGGCGATTGGGAAATCGCTTTTACGCCACGATTCACGCTGCGCCAAGACTTTAGCACTTCTCCCAAAGATAGTATTCAGTATTTTGACTTTAATGGAATTTTTAGATTGCAGGTAGGAAAAAAACTAAATACCTATACTTTTGTGCAT
>JAYWGG010000030.1:0-3130 GCA_043778415.1 Saprospiraceae bacterium | reverse complement strand
GCGCGCGAAAAATACTCGTCGGCTGCGCCAGACTCAAACAGTTTTCGCTTCGCCAGACGATATTTTTGCAAAAACTTGAATTTCTACAAGGCACGTCTAAAAATACAGTGACTTTGAATAAAATGCTGTTTGAAATTTTAGTAAAAAGATTTTTTGCATAACGTGAGTTAATAACCGATTTGGCGCAAAAATCGAAACATAAAGAAGTGTAAAACGCTGTCAAAATAACCTTGACGGCGTTTTACATTCTATGCTTTTTTACTGTTCATGCTGTGCATTACGCCCAAATGAGGCAGCGTGATGAGGGAAAGAAAGACGAAAAGCATCGGCAATGGGTCGAAACTTTGGAAAAAATGCTGCCAATACCAAAGCGCGAAAGCGAGAAATGCGAAGGCAAGCAGCGTGAAAGGCACGGATTTGAGCCAGATGCTCAAAGGGCTTGCTTGCGGATTTTGAGCCGTCAAATATTCGTAGATAGATTTGAAGGCGCAGAGGGCGTGCCAGCCGCCAAAATACAGCGCAAACGCAGGCAAAAGAGGCAAAAAGTACGCCAAAGTTAGAATTAAAACGAGTCTAAAAAGTCGATTTTTATCAAAAACAACAGGAGATTTTCGATTGGCTTGTACGAAAACAACAAGAAAAATCAGGCTCAAAATACTCAAAATAAGAATTTTATTTTCGACAGAAAACTGCCAAACGGACATCGAAATAGGCGCATTTTGAGTGATGCGCGACCAAAAAGGCGCGGTTTCGGAGGCGTGCGTGAGCAGCAAACTCGACAAAACGAGAACGCCAAAAAGAAAGCGTGCAGCGTTCCAAAGCGGCGTGTTGGGTGCGTTTTCGAGGTCGGTTTCGCCGAAATGCCAAGCGGAAATAAGAAGGAAAAAAAATAAACTCGCCGTAGGGACAAAAAACCAAACTACGGTATAAAAAAGCATCGTGGCAAGATATTTTGCCAAAAAAACAAGCAAATTGAAAGGTTTTCTCTCTCTCGATGCTGTTTCTTTTTCTACTAAATGATCCAACGCGCCGTGCGGAATACCTGTAGCAAAGATGAAAAAAGCAAAAAAAGTGACTTGCACCGAATCGGACAACGCTCCCGCCCAAAGCTGCCACAAAAGCAACAGACTGCCCAAGAAAATACTTACCCAAGTAGGCGTATAAAATAGGTGCGCTATGGTTTTTTTCACCGCAAAAATTGTTTGGCGACTTGTTTTAAAAATGGTGCGAATGGGAGTTTAGAAAACAACTTTAACTCCTCCCAAAAGTTGGTTTCTTCGTCCAAAAACCTGAAAACGGCTTGCATCGGCATTTTTTGGAACAAACGGCTGAAAATCACGCTGCCTTTCAGCGGCTCTTCGGCTATGATGCCCAAAAGCAAACGGTCATAAAACCGAAAACGTCCTTTCGAGGCAGACCACGAAAGCGGCTTTTTTTGCGCCAAATCCTCCGCCATTCGCCTGCTGTCTTTGCCGATGCGCAAAAAAGCATATCCCGTAGAGGCTTTTACCATGCCAGCCGCCGTGCCAATTAAAGTTTCTCCCGCTTTCCCAAAACGTGCAAATAACGCATCGGTCATCGGGATTTGTCCCCTTTCGGTTGCCTCAATCGTGTAGGAAATAGCAGGATAATTGCGCTCAAAGTAAGCCTTCAACGCACCGTCATACACAGCGTCCTCGTAGATTTTGGGTGAAAAAACCGTCATCTCTACCAATGCCTCGCAAGGCGAAAAAGGCAGCACATACACAAAACGCACATCGTCGTCTTGTGGAATCGAAAAATCCATCAAAACGACTGTTGTTTCGTCAAAAACAGGTTCGGCAGTCTTCACAAACCAACCTTTGAAGTGCTGCTGGAGGTCAAAACGTGCTTGCGACGGCTTGGAATTGATGGAACTAAAAACGTGTTTGGCTTTCCATTTTTCGGTGGCGGCTTCGACATAAAAGCCTGTATTATTTTTATGGATACTCTGAATATTGGCTTTTATCTGCGTGACATTCGGCTGCTGAAAAATAAAATCTTTTTTAAAAAAATCAAAAAAAGCATCGCCCGGAATATAATGGTACTGGTAAGGAGTCACGTCTTCGACGAGCGAAAAATCTGTACCACGAAATAATATTTTACTCCACGACCGTTGCACCAAATGTTGTAACTGGTGTTGCTCTTTGCTCCAAAAGCACCACGAGCGTTGCATCGGTCTTTCATCGCTGATAAACGCTACTTTTTGGCTCGACCAGTCGGGCTGCAAAGAAAGCTGTTGGAGCATCTGAAATCCAGAACAGCCGCCGCCGACTATCGCAATGTCGTAAAATGGGTCTTCCATAGGTAAAGTTTGCTAAAAAACACAAATAGCGGATTTCTGTTCAACAAAAAAAGGTTTGTAACGCTTTCAGAAGATTAAATCCTTCAACTCACAAAGTTATTGGGCGTTGCAGCACGCATAATTTCCCGCGCTGCACGCTGTGGAGCAATCGCCGCCCACACCCATCAACTTTTGTTTCACGGAGCAAGAACTCGCGCCCGCGCCGCCTGCGGTGCAGCCACCGGCGGGCGGCGGCGTTCCGTTGGGTTTGCAGCCGCAGCCAGCGATAGGACCAAAAGGCTCACCGCCGACGGATAGCTTCGTCAAAGCTGCATATCCTTCGTCGCTGGTAATCACTTTGGCTAATCCGATGCCTTCAAAAACCGTTTTGAATTTGTCTGCGGCGATTTTAGCGACATCGGACAGGCGCATGACCACGAATTTGTTGGTTTTTCTACTAAAAACCTCCACCGAATTTTTAGTGACATTGATAGCGCAATCCTCCAACCGATAGATTTCCGAGTCGGCTTTTTCAGCATTAGACATTTGCAATACAAACACCGTATTTTTGAGTTCGCTGCTATTTTGGGGCAACAATATAAGTTTGTTGTCAAAAGAGCGTTTGATAACCACCGAAACCATCGGCTTCGCTGCGGACTGGCAATAAACGGTATTGACCGTAAAACACAAAAAAAGTAAGCCAACAATGACGCTTTTCATAGAGTTCTGTTTTGATTGTGAAAAAAACTGACCGACAAATATATAAAAAAGCTGCAACAAAAATATCTTTTTGTTGCAGCTTTTTTTTGCGCATAGTAAATGTACCAG
>JAYWGG010000029.1:0-3135 GCA_043778415.1 Saprospiraceae bacterium | reverse complement strand
AGCTCCAAATACCGCCTCAAAAATCGGGGTTGAAATTCTTTGGTCAGTCCAATCATGTCGTGTGTCACCAATACTTGCCCGTCTGCGCTGCCGCCTGCTCCGATTCCGATGGTTGGGATATGAAGATTTTTTGAAACTTCGGCTGTCAATTTGGCTGGAATTTTCTCTAATACCAATGCGAAGCAGCCCAAATTTTGTAGCAGCAGCGCGTCAGTTTTTAATTTTTCGGCTTCGGCTTCTTCTTTGGCTCGCACGGTGTAAGTACCGAACTTGTAGATGGATTGCGGCGTGAGTCCAAGATGCCCCATGACTGGGATTCCTGCGGACAAAATGCGGGTCACGGACTCCGAAATTTCGGAGCCGCCTTCCATTTTTACTGCGTGTCCGCCCGATTCTTTCATAATTCTGACAGCAGATTCGAGTGCGACTCGAGAGTTGCCTTGATAACTTCCGAAGGGTAAATCAACGATGACCAAAGCTCTTTTTACGGCTCTGACGACGGATTGGGCGTGATAAATCATGTGTTCCAACGTAATCGGTAGCGTTGTTTCGTAGCCCGCCATCACATTGGAGGCGGAGTCGCCGACCAAAATAATGTCGATTCCTGCGTCGTCCAACACTCGCGCCATCGAAAAATCATAGGCAGTGAGCATCGAAATTTTTTCGCCCTCATTTTTCATTGCCTGAATCGTGTGGGTTGTAATTCGTTTTATTTCTTTGTGTATAGACATAATTTATTTTGATAACTTTGTGACATAGTATATAACTATTTAGTCAAAAAAAGTGCGTTGGCGAACAGAAGTTTTCCTTGATACCAAAAGCCTCTAAAAAGCGGACTGTCAGCAAGAAAAATAATTTTTCCATAGCCTATATTTTGGACTGCAATGGTCGAGTTTTTCTTTAATTTTTCTTTCATTCTCGCTCCCACGAAGCCATAAGTAGTTAAGTTTTCATCGGTTGTACCCACATTAACAGCATCTTTGAGATACGGATAAGACAAGGTATTTGTTTTGAGTGAAAAATAATTTTCTCCCAAACCGTAAGCCAACGGGTGTGTTTTATCCAAGCGGAGTTTTAGGATTATTCCGGGATTAAAGTCAGTAATTGCCGCACGTTCCGAGCGGTCGTAGGGTTGTAATTTATTTATTTCAGCCAGTTTGTCCCTTGCTGCATCTGCATCTTCTTTGTCTTTTTTGGAGCTGTATTTTGCAAGCGCAAACCCACTTTTATCTTCGAAGGCTGTCAAAGCATTGTCCATTGCTAAAATCGTACCACCTTCCGATGCCCAGATTTTTAGCTTGTCCAACGCAGCCGAATCCAAGCCATAATTACCGTCGGGCATGATTAGAAAATTATAATTTTTGAGCGTCGAAAGATTGATTTGTGAGGTATTCAAGACGCTCAAAGGATAGTTGAGTTTTTTTTCAAAATGGTACCAAACGTGACCAAAAGCGGTTTCTGACACATTGTCATTCCAAAACATTGCTACATTGGGTTTGCGGAGCAATCTTAACTTATCTGACCCAAAGTCGTGTCCTTTCGTGACCATTCCCGTATTGGTGTGGTAGATTGGTTGTCCAAATTTTTCGGCGGATTCTTTCAGCATTTTATCCAAAGCGGACTCTACGCTGCGGTTGTCGGCTCTCAAAATAAGCAAAGTACCCGCCGCAAATTTTTTATTTTGTACTTCAAATGACTCGTCCGCACAGCGAACTCTGATATTTTTTTGGTGCAGTTCTGCCAAAAATTCGGCGTTGTTCGGCGAATCCCAAGTTGCGATGTAAGCATAATGTGGCGAAACTGTTTTTTCTGAATACATAGAAGAATCCAAAATTTTAGCTTTATAAACTCCGTTTGGGACAATTTTTTCTTTGGTCGCTATCGCATCTAAACCAAATGCGTAGGGTAGCGACCAAGCCGTTATGTCATACGTGAGAGAGTCTGAAAGCACGCTTTCTGGTTCAAAAAGTACGCTCGTAAGTACCGACATCGGCTGAAAAATACTGATAATCAAGTCTTCATTTGATAAGGTATAAGATTCAGTTTTGCCTGTTGTATAGTTGAGTCCGTTAGCTGTTCCGCTTTTTCCTGCGCCGTAGCGGATATTATTTTTATCTAAAAAAGCACAAAAATCTTTGATTTTGGCGGGGATATTGCTGCTCTTAATTATAAAAGTTTTATATATTCCTTGCGGATTTGTGACAGCATTTTCAAAATATTCTTCAAAATTTTTATTTAATTTATCTGCATTTTGTGACGAAATTTCGACTGTTGAAATCGCTGTGGTATGGTGGTGTAAAGCGCGGCTTTCGAGAGTTAGGACATCTCCGTTTTCGAGGTTGGTCGCTCGCCCGCCTCTGTTGTGTCCCGCTTGTTCGTAGGTCATTCCGATACTTCCGTTGAACATCGGATAGGTGTCGCCGTAGCTCGGATAGAACAAATCGAATACTTCTTTGGTAAAATAAAGCCAGCCTTTTTCGTCAAAATATTTAGCGTGATTGTTCCCGATTTCTGTCTGAAACGCTGATTGCCAAGGAGTTATGGATTTATGAAAAGGTTGAGCGGCGGGTGCGAAGTAGTATGGATTGTTGTAATATTGCTCATGCAGGTCGGCGTGAACGTGTGGCATCCACTGCTGGTATTGTTTTATTCTGGTTTGAGTTTCGGTTTGAGTTTGCCAAGCCCAGTCGCGGTTGAGGTCAAAATAATAGTGATTGACACGACCGCCTGGCCACGGTTCGTTGTGTTCGCGTGATTCGAGCGCACCATTTGGAATACTGTGGCTGACTCCTCGAAACCAGCTTGTGTAGCGGTCGTAACCGTCGGGATTGAGCGTAGGGTCAATGATGACAATGGTATTTTTGAGCCATTTTTTGCTCGCCTCGTCGGTACAAAGTTTGTGCAAAGTGAGCATAGAGCTTTCAGTTCCCGAAGGCTCATTGCCGTGTACGGTGTGACTCAACCATACGATAGCTACTGGATTTTGCTGTTTATCGGGCGCACCATCGAGTAATTTAGCTTTTTTTAGATGATTAGTTCTAATTTTTTCGAGATTATCCAAATTTTCTTTGGTCGAAATAAAAGCTAAAAGCAATGGTCTTTCCTCGTTGGTAGAGCCATAGCGAATGAGTTTTA
>JAYWGG010000028.1:0-3137 GCA_043778415.1 Saprospiraceae bacterium | reverse complement strand
AGAAAAATATATGGTACATCGCGTCCGACCCCGAAGGGGTCGCAGATATAGGGCATTTGTCTTTTATAAACATTTAATCCCTTCGGGATTTTTAAACGAAAGTAACTATGCACAAGTTATTACTGCCGAATTTTATTCGATAATAATTTTGCGCGCGGAGGTCTGATTGTTGCTAAAATTCACTTGTAGCAAGTACATTCCGCGCTGGACGTTGGGCAGTTCTATCTGCACTTTACTGTCTGCATTGGAGATATTTTGCGTAGCAATCAGCTGTCCCAACAGGTTGAAAAGCTGCACTTGTTGGATAGTTTCGGTTGCTTCTATCGCTATCGTTCCGTTGGCTTGCGAAGGGTTGGGATAGATAGCGAAAGGGATTTCGCCGACGACGGAGGTACTATTCACCCAATTTGGGTCGCATTGGCAGCTGTGCGTGCGCAGACCCGTGAAGGTATCTTTGCCGCGTACACGCCAGTTGGTGTACGCAAACGTGTCGGGAGTGATGAGCGCGCCTACGCCTTTTTTGACGAAATCTTTGCGTTGGAGCGTTTTGTCCCTTGTCAAGTCTTTGCCCGCTTTGTCCACCCAAGAAGTGCCGGGATTGACACCAATCACGCCGACGACATCTAAAATATTGGAGCCGTCCGCATTGACGGTAGTGCCTTCGATGAGGGCTACCCCGTCATTGCCATTGTAATACATGGCGTTATTGACGTTGTAGTCGTTGCAAAGAAAAATGTTTGCTTTGCCTTGAAGGTCTAAAAAATCGCTATACACAGTGCCTTTGAGTGCGTTGCCCGTAGCGTCGAACTGTACGCAGCGCAGCGTGTCGCCGTTGGTCAGGATAATCGGATTGCCGGTAGAGTCTTTGCAAACGCCCCACTTTTGGTAGCCGTTCCAAACTGCAATATCTTGACCCGCCGCCGTTGAGTCGCGTTTGTCCAACACGATGACGAATGTTTTGTAGGGTTGCAAGATGTGACCTGTTGGGATTTGGATTCCCGTAAAAGCAATCGCTCCGTCGCGAAAGCGACCCACCGAATAGTTGTTGAGGTTGATAGCGTTGGGCGTTGGGTTGTAAATTTCCAATGCGCGATTGTTGCCGTAGCCTTCCACATATTCGGAGATAAAAAGTTTGCTACAATCGGCGGTTTGAGCCGACAAATTGGCGATAGCCAAGCAAGAGAAGATAAAAAGTAATACTTTTTTCATAAAATCTTTTTGTGTATTGGTTTAAGTGAAAATCTGTCGCACAAAGTTAATAACAAAAAGCTATCGGACGTATATTTTTTTTATGTTAAGATTTTTTTTGAAAAAATAAAGCATCGGTGGCGGCGGTTTTTCATTTTTTTAGAAAAGAAACAATAGCCTTATAGCCTTCGTCGTCTGTTCCTAAAAATCCGCGCGTTAGTTTCAGCACTTTGCCATTGCTATCCGTTAGGTAATTTTTTGGATAACCAACAACTGAATTGGCTGTCACGCTATTAACGTACTTTTGTAAGTGAATATTATTTTATTACAAAATAATAGGGCAAAAAATAAAAATTCAAGCGAAATGAAGCTGCAACATCTCAAAGATGTTGGTAAATTTGGTTTGAAGTATCTGGTAATTTTCAAAACCGACAAATTCCTTACTTTTTTTACTTTTCAAACGTATCTTTGCGCCACGAAGTAAAATATGCCGAACCTACAACCGCTCATTCTCAACGACGACTTCCGAAACGCACTGGAACTCCTCGAAAAAACTACCCAAAATCTGTTCATCACAGGGCGAGCAGGAACGGGAAAATCTACCCTTTTGCAGCTTTTTAGGAACACCACGCGCAAAAAAATCGCCGTCCTCGCGCCCACAGGTGTCGCCGCGCTCAACGTGCAGGGACAAACGATTCATTCATTTTTTGGATTTCCACCCAATTTAATTTCGAGTAAAGATATTTTCAAACGACGTGACAATCGAGTGTTCAAAAATTTGGACGCACTCATTATTGACGAAATCTCGATGGTGCGCGCCGAAATGCTGGACAATATGGACTATTTTTTGAAAATAAATCGAGAAAATATTTTGCCGTTTGGAGGCGTACAAATGATTTTTTTTGGCGACTTGTTCCAACTTCCGCCCGTAGTGTCATCGAGCGAAGAGAAGCAATTTTTTCAGACCGTTTACGAAAGCCCTTTCTTTTTTTCTGCCAAAATATTCGAGTCGCAAGCCGCGCTCGCCATGCTCGAACTCCAAAAAGTCTATCGCCAATCCGAGCGGCATTTCATTCGCCTGCTCGACGCTATCCGCACCAATCGCATAGACAGCGACGACCTCGACGACCTCAACGACCGCCATTTGCAGGACTTTGTGTCCCAAGAAGCCTACATCACGCTTTGCGCTCGCAACGCCACTGCGGACGGCATCAACGAAAAAAAGTTGCAAAATTTGGAAACTCCAGAGTTCAAATATCTCTCCGAAACCATCGGCGAGTTCAATCCGTTGCTTTCGCCTGCCGAGTTGGTGCTGCGGCTGCGAGTCGGCGCACAGGTAATTTTTGTCAAAAATGATGTAGAAAAACAGTTCGTAAATGGCACGATTGGGCGAGTAATTTTTTTGGAGGAAGACAGCATAAAAGTCGCCATCGAAGACAAAGACGGGCTGCCCAAAGTGGTGGACGTGAGCCGCGCCATCTGGGAAATCGTCCGCTACGAAGTAGATGAAAATGACCCAAAAAAAATTACGCCGCGCACCATCGGCAGTTTTCAGCAGTATCCGCTGCGGCTGGCGTGGGCGATTACGATTCACAAAAGTCAGGGAAAAACATTTGACCGCGTTATTATTGACTTGGGGGCGGGAGCTTTCGAGCATGGTCAGACCTACGTTGCGCTCAGTCGCTGCCGTACTTTGGGCGGGATTGTGTTGCGGCAAGCTCTTCGCACGCGCGACGTGATGACGGACGAGCGAGTCGTCGAGTTTTTGAGAAAAAAATTGAATTAGGAACCTATGTTGCGCAAAATATTATTCCATTAAAATTTCAGGCAGCATTTTATTCTAAATGTGATGTCTTTTCAGACGTGCCTTGTAGAAATTCAAGTTTTTGCAAAAATATCGTCTGGCGAAGCGAAAACTGTTTGAGTCTGGCGGAGCCGACGAGTATTTT
>JAYWGG010000027.1:0-9471 GCA_043778415.1 Saprospiraceae bacterium | reverse complement strand
ACTTCCAATTCCGACTCGCCTGAAGGCAACTTTTGCTGGAAACTCAACGTATAGTCTTGCTTTTCGGAACCCGCTATCAAGTCAGTAAAAAACCAATCTAATTTTTTATTCAACTGTTTTTCGAGAAGTTGCTGCAAGTCTTGTGGCTGCGGGTGCTTGAATTTCCAGTTTGCATAAAAATCTTTAATCGCCGCATCAAAAGTCGCACGACCAACTTGTTTTTCCATCAATCGGAAGCCTATCGCAGGCTTTGCAAACGCCCCAACCAGATAGTGTTCTTTGTCAATATAATTGGCAGTCCGCGTAGAAGGAGCTTGGTCGTAGTCTATTTCTGCTTGCTCTATGTAAGCTAACTCGTTGTCTTTCAGCAATGTATCTTTTGTGATGCTTTTGCTCATAATTCGGTTGGCTGCGGGCTGATGCAGCTCACTGTACCGATTGTCGAAGTAAGTATTCAACCCCTCGTCTATCCAGCCGTTTTCGTGTTGATTGTTGGCGATGACCCCTGCGAACCAGTTGTGACCGATGCCGTGAGCGATAAGTTTCTCCAACTTTACGGTGTCTTTTTCGTTTCCAACCGAAGTCAGCATCTCAAAGCCCGCCACGCCGCGCTCGTCGCCAACGTTGCCGACTACCGATATTTGCGACTGCGAATATTCTGCAATCGATTCCGAATAAAATTTTATAACTCTTGAAATAATCGGAATAGAATTTTTCCAACTTTTTCGCTGCGAAGGCAAATAAAAAGCATTGGCTGTAACCATTCTACCCGAAGCCAAACGCACTTTTTGGGACTGCAGCAAATATCTTTTGTCGGCATACCAAACGAAATCGTGAATCTGATTGGCTTGATAGTTAATCGTTTTCAACGTCTTTTCGGACGGCGGCAAATCATTACTTCGACTACTCAAGTCATTGACAGTCAATGATTTATTCTTCAAAAAAATCTGTTCGCTTTCTGTCATCAAATCCCCAGAGGCTGCCACCACATAATTGGACGGCAAGGTAAGAGCGACCTCAAAATTTCCGAACTCTGAGTATCGTCCGTTCAAATAACTCATCGGATACAAGTTCCAGCCCGACGCATCATAGACAGCGGGTTGAGGATACCAAGCAGTCATTTGGAACGTTTGGGCGTTGTCACTTTTTACATTTTCGTAGCGCGGCAGTTGTATCTCAAAGGCAACATTCAACTGTATTTTTTCGCCCGACAGCAAGGGTTTTGCCAACGTAACTTTCACCACATCGGGCTTTTTGGATTCAGAATATACGGGCAAAACACTTCCGCCAGCATCTGCGAACTGAATATTTCGATAACTTCCGAGATTTTCGTCTTTTGCAAAATATAATTCTATATCGCCGTGTTGTAGTTTTTCCTGTGCCAGCGTAGTATTGTTGTTGTCGCTGTGCGCATTTGCCCACAAATGAAACCAAATAAACGGCAGCGCGTCAGGAGAATTATTAACATATTCGAGTGTCATATTGCCTTTTAGCCTGAATTTTTCGTCGTCCAACGAAACATTAATTTTATAATTGGTTTCTTGTTGAAAATATTTTTTATTTTGTGCAAAAAATGTCGTACAAAATAAATTAAGTGCGAGAAAGAGGATTGCTTTGTACATAATGAGAATTTTTTAGTTATTAATTTTTAATTTTTGGTTTTAATTTAAAAAATCAATGATTTATGTCACATCATAAATAGCGTTTATTGAAGGGCAAAAGTCGGAGGCTGATACAAGTTGAGAAAATAACAAATAAAATTTTAGGAATTGCTTAGAACAAATATACTCTATTTTTGGTATCCATTATAAAAAAATATTAAAAATTGTCTAAAACAATAAAAATAAATTTTTTTGCTGCTTTTGTCGTTACTCTGTTAATGGCTTGCGCACCACAAAAATCGGTAAAAAAATCGGGCGAAAGCGAGCAAATGACAGCCGAAGCGTCAAAAAATAAGTTGCTCGCAGAGGTCGATTCTTTTTTATCCAATGCTTCTTTTGAGAAAGAAACGTCGGACAAAATCGCGTTGGTGGATAGCTGGTATTCCTGTGATTTTAGAGGTGAATCGCCCGCCGATGTGCAGCCCGGAAGTTATGGCGTGACTTTGAAAGCGTTCAAAGGAAAAAAATGTATCGGAATGGTGACTCGCTCCACGGGGACTTACGAGGCTATTTGCAGCCGACTTTTGAAGGCTTTGCGTCCCGATTCTGTGTATCAGTTTGAGGTGTACGCTTGCCTTTCGCCGAGATACGCGAGCAGCGTGCGACCTTTGAAGGTAAAGAAGAAAGGTGAAATCGAGCAGCAAAATACACAACTTTATTCATTTGCGAAGCCCGTCGTGCTGCAAGTTTGGGGCTGCGACGATGTGTGCGACCCAGTCGAACTGTTGGGTGTCACGCCTGCGGTAGCGAATTTTGCGTGGCAACTGTACCAAATAAAAATTCGTCCACAAACAAATTACAAACATCTTATGCTACAAGTCTATTACGACTACAAGGAAAATGCCGTGCCTTACAACGGGCATATTTTGATAGACGCGCTTTCGCTCAAAACAGACGATAAAAAGATTTTTGAGTTAAAAAACTGAACTTTTTCTGAAATAAATCGTATATAAGATTCGTTTAATGGTGTGGTGCAACACTGATTTTTTTAACAAAAAAACACCTTTTTTAAGTCGAAATTAAGGTTTTATTATTTTTATAACCAACTGAATATCAATCGCTCGTGCGACTAAAAACTAAAAACCATTCAATTTAATGTTTTAGTGTCTTTTAAATCCATGAATCAAGTAAAATTAATTTTTTTAATCCTTCTTTGCTGCAATATTTCTTCCTTTGCGCAGCAAAAAACAAAAGCAGACGAGCCACCTATCAAGCTCGTCAATCCGTCTTTTGAAGATGTGCCGTCCATCGGAAACGGCGTGCGCGGCTGGTACACTTGCGGTGCGGTAGAAGAGTCGCCGCCCGATGTGCATCCACAGCCTGACCCCAATCAAGCGTTTCGGGTGTCCCAAAAACCGTACAACGGCAACAGCTATTTGGGCATGGTGGTGCGCTCCAACGACTCGTGGGAGTCCGTCGGGCAGCAGCTGAGTAAAGCACTCGAAAAAGGTAAATGCTATGCCTTCGCCATTCACTTGTGCCGCTCCGACAACTACGAAAGTAAGATTCGCGGCAGCGAAAAGATAGAAAATTTTACGACACCAGCGCGCTTGCGCATCTGGGGCGGCTCTGGTTTTTGTAGTAAAAAAGAACTTTTGGGCGAAACTTCTCTCGTCACCAATACCCGCTGGATTGAATATGCTTTTGAGTTCAATCCGAAGCAAAACCACGAATTTATACTACTCGAAGCGTTTTATAATACGCCTACCTTGTTTCCCTACAACGGAAATTTGTTGCTCGACAATGCGACCGACATCAAGCCTGTGCCGTGCGACGAAAGCAAAAAACAGCCAGTAGCCGATGTGAGCAAGGAGGAGCGCAAGCCGATAGCTACCAAACCTACTCCGCCGCCAGTCAAGCCCGCACCAGCCAAACCAAAAGATACCGTCATAGCCGACGTGACCGCGCCGAGCAAAGTGGAGCAAAAAAAGGAGTCGAAAATTTTGGCAGATTTGGACCGTAAAAAAATCAAAGAAGGCTCGATTATTAAGATTGATAGGTTGTTTTTCAATGCCGATAGCTCGACTATTACGACCGAATCCTATCCAGTTTTGGAAGAAGTATATAAATTTTTGCTCGAAAATGCCAAAGTCGTCATCGAAATAGGCGGACACACGAACAATGTCCCTGCGGACGATTTTTGTGACGCACTCTCGAAAGACCGCGCCAAAGCGGTAGCAGATTTTTTGATGCAAAAGGGAATTTCGGACACTCGACTCATCTACAAAGGCTATGGAAAACGCAAACCCATCGCCTCCAATCTTTCCACTTACGGACGAAAACAAAACCAGCGAGTAGAGATAAAAATATTGAGCGTCAATGGCTGACGACTGTATTTTGTAGAAATATAGACCAACCGAAATCGGCAAATAAATACAATAAGTATTTATTTGCCGATTTTTTTTTTGCTTGAATTTACTTGCTTGCCGGCACGAACATCGGACCCGCCCAGCACGGAAAAGCGCGAGTAGCCCAGATACCATTTTTGAGCGTTGCGTCCGCCCAACAATATTCGCTGTCTTTTCGGTCGTCGTTTTTTAGTACGGGAACATACCACAATATCAGATTATTTTCGCCTAAATCGTCGGCTTTGGGTTCTATAAATTTTTCGGGACCTTGTCGATAATCCGTGTTGCAGCAAGGTCCGATGGTCACCAAATCGGATTCGCCTTCGTCCAAATCAGGGTGCGCCACCGTGACATACGTTAGCGCACGGTCGCCGCGACCCTTGTCGCCAAACTGTCCGTTGCCGGGCTGCACAAAGAAATTTCCAATCTGAAACTGGTAGCCTTCAGGCGTGTAGGAAGTCCGAACATCTTGCTGTTTCCAATTTTCTTGTGTCCAATTTTTCCAGTTTGCGCCCGTCCATTCTGCGAAATGTTTTTGGGTTGGCGACATCGCAATTCTCAAAACGGGGCGATAAGTGCCGTCGTTGCCGCAGCCACGCCCCAAACTCGCCACCGCACAACGAAATCTCCCGTCGTCATAGAACTCATACCGTTGCTCATAATTGTAATTGCAAGCGGCGGGCCAACCTTCGCTGAAAAAACTCTGCGACAGCACAAAGCCAACTTTTTTGTCGCCCTCTAATAAATCCAAAATCTTTGGAGGCTCTATAGCAATCACCGCCGCAGTGCTAAAATACGGACACCCAATCGCATCGCTGTACCCAAAACCATCGGTATTGGAGTAGCTAACGTGCCAATCTACGAGCTTTGCGTTCTGCACCACCGACTGCTCGCGAAAGCGCACGTCCGAGATGCGCAAGCCGTCGCTGCTGGTCAGCATATAGTTGAGCTGCCAGTTGTTGCGGGCGAGTGGCGTTTCGATTTTGCAAAAACATTCAGTCATTTTTTCGTTCTGGATTTGGCGTTCTGTGACAGGCTTTACGGGGATAGTATTCGTCCCAACATTCGTCCATCGAATCCCGACGAGCCTAAAATCGGTCAAATCCACGATTGCCCAGAGTGCTTTTCCTCCTTTCACAAAGGTCGGAGCTACGCACAAATGTTTGGAGCGTTCACAGCGACTTCGGTTGAGTGCGGTTTTGGTATCGGGCATCAACGCGTCTTTGGCGTTGGGTTTGTACCCCAAGGCTTTCTGAACTTGCGGCGAGCTGGCTGCAATTTTTAATGCAATATCTTTGAGGTACAACGGAATATCTGGCTGCGTGTAAGGCGTATAGTAGGTAGCAACCAACTTATGTTCGGGCAAACTGACAATTCCTACGGTCGTCAAGTTGAGCGCGTAGTTGTACATTTCGACCCGATAGCAGCCGCCTTTTCGGAAAGTGATGGCAGTTTGAGCGGTAAAATCACTCATTCGAGCGGGATAAACTCCAAAAATTTCGTTGCGAGCGTTGATTTGAGTAGTATTTTCTTTCAGGTATTTTTGAAAATTTGGGTGTTGGATAGCAATTTCTTGTGCTTCGACGCGCTCCGCTTCTTTGAGGTCAAATAACAACAAAATAGGATTACTTTGTGACAGTGTTGTTTCAAGCCTTTTGAAATAATCTTTTACCTCCGGGATTTTCAACGCGGAAGAATCCGACGCGAAAAGCTCCCCAACATCGCCATAGCCGAGCGTGTCTTGTGCTGTGTGTACCACAAATTCATTGAGATTTTGTGACGCAATTTTCGGAGAAAAAGAAGTAATTAGATAAAAGTGAAAGATGGCAAAAAGAGTGGTCATATTGAATTGAATAGCAGTTTAATTTTGCGAAAAAGTAAGTTTAAAAATTGTTCCAGTAGGTTGATTATCAGCTATTTGGATAGTTCCGTCGTGTGCTTTCACGATTTGGGAAACGATGAAAAGCCCAAGTCCAGTTCCTTTGGTTTTGCGAGTATCTTCGTTGCCAACTCTATAGAATTTTTGAAAAATCTTTCGTTTTTCTTTGTCCGAAATTCCGATGCCGCAGTCGGCAACTTGCAAGTGTAGCTCGTTGGCGATGAGCGATGTTTTTAGTTCAATTTTGGGTGCGTTGGGCGAATACTTTATGGCGTTTTCGAGTAAATTGATTAGCACCGAACTGAAGCCTAATTTATCCAAATTCGCCCAAATAACTGCGTCACAATTAGTGAAATAAATTTCAGCATTTGGGTGTTTTTCTTTTTGAGTAAAAATAATATTTTCTATCAATTCTTGTATGTTAACTACCTCAAAGACAGGCAAATACGCTGTTTCTAACTTTGCCGCCAGCAGTAAATTATCTACCAAATACGTCAGTCTGTCTGTTTCTTTCAGTGCAGTTTTGGTGAGTTGGTCGGAGTGATTTTTTTCTAAATTTCGTTTCAAAAAAGTTTCCAACAAGAGCCTCACGGACGCTATCGGCGACTTCAATTCGTGGGTGATAGAAAGCAAAAAATTTCTTCGCTGTTGAGCCGCCAAAATTTCTTTCGTATAGCTGCGATGTATCAGCCAAATACCAATGAGCAGCGTGAAGAAAAAAAACAAGGCTTCCCCAAAAATCATGGATTCTTGGTGCTTATATTTGAGTGCAAGTAATTGATAATCAGCATTTTGGACAAAAGTTTCTTCATTGACGTAGGTTTGTTCCGCCGCCATTCCCATTCGCATCAGCTCTGCTTTGGCTTGAAAAGCGTCTTGATTTTTGGTGTAAAGCAAAATCGCCCACCAAGTAAACGCCATCAACATATAGCAAATTACGCCATACGACATCAATAAAATTCGACTGCTTTTTTGCTCCATTTATTCTGAATTTGATAGCTTTTGTGACAAAAGCACCTGTGACAAAAATTATTCCAAAATCTTGAACGTAGTCCTTCGATTGGCTTGAAATTGCTCTTCTGTGCATTTTTGGCAGACACAAACCACTGCGGGACTGCTTTCGCCATAGCCTTTGGCGACCAATCGCTCCGATTTTATGCTTCTTCCGATGAGGTATTCGACGGCGGATTGGGCGCGACGCTGCGAAAGTTCTTCGTTGTAGCGGTCGTTTCCACGACAATCTGTGTGCGAAGACAGTTGGATTTTTATGCTCGGATTTTTATCCAAAATACCAGCCAACTTGTCCAACGACGGGCGTGCGTCGTCCCGAATATCCCATTTATCAAAATCGTAATAAATATTTTCCAACACAATTTCTTTGTTCGTAAATATTTTATCCAACAAAATCTCCAATTCAAAGCGTTGCGTAGGGTTGTTGGGGTCTTTTCCGATGCCGCGCGTAGAAAATTTTGCGTCATTTTTCAAATAATTTGGGCAGGAAGCCGCAAAGGAATAATCTATATTTTCCCGAAGTTCTAACGTAAAATAGCCATCTTCCCCTGTCACAAATTCACGAACTTCGTTATTTCCAAATTTTGTAGTTACTACGCTGTTTTTCAACGGTTTATGCCCAATTACTCGACTGTTAGGATTGTCGGCTACCTCGTAAATATTCTCCACCACATAGCCGTCCAAAATTAATTTATAGACTGGAATTTTTACTTTTACCGTATCTTTTGGAGTATTAATCACCACCGCAGCCGGCGGATTAGGTGGCGTTCTTTTTTCAAAAGAATATATGTCGTCGCCGCCTTTCCCGCCCGTCCGATTAGACGTAAAATAACCTTTTTGGAAGACCCCTTTTTTTCTATCTGTCTGATTATCAACTACTAACGCAAAATCATCAGCACTCGAATTGACGGGTGACTTCATGTTTTGGGGCGGCGACCAAGTGTCTTTTCCCGTCTTATAAGTCTTAAAAATATCCAATCCACCCATGCCCGTCAGTCCGTCGGAAGCAAAATAAAGGGTGTCTGCATCAATGGACGGATACATTTCGTTGGCGGTAGAATTGATGTTGCGGCTCAACAATCGTGGTGTTTGCCAAGCATCATTTTTTCTGTCACAAATATACAAATCAAAGCCTCCCCAGCCGTCGGATTTATTGCAAGAAAAATATAAAATATTTCCATCTTGTGACAGTGCGGGGTGTACGAAATTAACTTTTTCGTCCAGCGAAAAGGGCAAAATTTCGGGTTCTTCCCAACTATCTTTCCCTTTTTTGACTATCATCAATTTACAATAACTATCCGCGCCTTTTTGTTCAGAATAGCAGCGAGAAAATACCATAGTTTTTCCGTCGGCACTGAACGAAGCTGTCCCTTCGTTTTTTGGCGTATTGAGTTGATTATCAAACTTTTGCACTTGATTTTTTGCTGGATTTACGACATACAAATCCGAAAACTGTCGCCCCGTCCAACGATAAATATTATCATCTTTCAACTTTTCTGCCGCATTTCTATCCGAAGTAAATACCAACTGCCCGTCCTGATACATGGCGGGTGCATAGTCAGCCGCAGCCGAGTTAAAAGCCTGATTTTCAACTACATACTCGTTGTATTGGCTGTTTTTGAGCCATTCCTCCGCTATCGTGCAGGCAGTAATTTCCTTTCGATACTCGTACGGACTGCCGATTTCTATTCCAAGCTGCTTAAACGCTTCGGCGGCTTCCTTGTATTGCTGGCTTTTTTTCAGCGAAAAAGCATACTGCCGCAGGGCTTCAGAGCCAAATCCATTGTCGTAGGCTTGCTTATAAACTGGAATTGCATTCTCATTTTTACCCAACTGACGGTAAGACTCTGCAAGCATGAAGGCAAGTTTTCCTTTTTCGGAACGATTTTTTGATTTTTCGAGTTCCTGTGACAAAAATTTGCTTGCCACCGAAAACTGTTTCCGCTCAAAAGCGGTCTTTCCGTCGCGAATTTTGAGCGTGTAAGTGCAGGATAAAATAGTTCCCAGCATAAAAAAAAGAAAAATTCTCATAACTAAAATTTTGTTTGTGACATTCAAAATAAGGAATGAAGAAAAAATAAAGTACTCAATTTTTTCCAATCAATTCAACCAATAACAAGGCATTATTAAGGCGCAATGCAGGGCATTGTAACGAAAAAATAACGCAGTGATTGGTTGCAATTTAGCAGAAAAAATAAGTAGTTTATTTTAGACGCTTTCCTAAACGCCCAAATTTTGCTTTTTATTTCAATTTTACAAAATCGTAACCGCTTTTTACTGCGCCCCACATTTGTTTTCCGGACTTATCGAATCCCCTGTCCCAACTTTTGATGCCTTTCGGCGTGACCGTGACCTCCGAAGTCGCGTAAGCCGCGCCGCGCAACGTACTTTCGCAGCCCTTTTCTCGAGTAGCTCCCGCATAATTTCCGTTTTTATCCAACGTCAGATAGACCGCACAGCCGTCTTTGAGGTCTAAATTTTTTACAGAAAGTGTGTCAAACATTTCGGGGGTTTTCCAAGCTCCAATGAATTTTTTTTCGTCTTTTATCAAATAAACGCTGCTCTTAAACGT
>JAYWGG010000026.1:0-3163 GCA_043778415.1 Saprospiraceae bacterium | reverse complement strand
TTCGGAGTTTCGAGTCATTAGTGCCAGCTGCATACAAGACTGCTTCGCGAGGGCAGAGGTGGGCAGGTAAGTAGTCAAAGTTGAAAGTAATTTTGATTACTCGCGCAAGCCATTCAAAAAAACTGTCATCAACTTCTTTTAAAATCAAAGTTACGGTAATTTTTTTTAATATCCAAATTTTCCATACATCGAAATACGATTTTGTGACATAGTAAAAAATAATAATTCGTCGTTGCGTGACGCTGTAAGAACGGAAAAACGGAAAAATTATTTTTTAATACTTAAAAATTGTGACAAAAAATAATTCTAAAAAAAAAGTGAAAATAATTGCAAGTAGCATTTTACGACTACTTTGCGTGTTTTTTACACGAAGTTGGTATCTAACAAAAACTTTTTTCGCCACAAAGCGTTTTTTTATCTTTCTTTGCAGAAAAAAAATATCTTTTTTCGCAGTCTTTCTTTTATGATAAAAAAATATGTTTGTATTCACGGGCATTTCTACCAGCCGCCCCGCGAAAACGCTTGGCTCGAAGGCGTAGAAATGCAGGACTCCGCCGCCCCTTTCCACGACTGGAACGACCGAATCAACTTTGAATGTTACGCGCCCAACACCGCCGCCCGAATCCTCGACGAGGAGCGCAACATCGTCAATATCGTCAATAACTACACCAATATTAGTTTCAATTTTGGTCCTACGCTGCTCTCGTGGATGGAAATTAGCGACCCCGACACCTACGCCGCTATCCTCGAAGCCGACCGACTGAGCCTCGCCAAATACAACGGACACGGCTCCGCCATTGCGCAAGCTCACAGCCACCTGATACTGCCGTTGGCAAATGAACGGGACACAAAAACCCAAATCGCTTGGGGAATTGCCGACTTTCGGCATCGCTTCGGACGGCAGCCCGAAGGAATGTGGCTCGCCGAAACAGCCGTCAATACCGATAGCTTGGAGGAGCTGGCGGCGCAGGGCATTTTATTCACGATTCTGGCACCTCGTCAGGCGCGCGCCGTCCGGCGGACGGGCGAAATGGCGTGGCGAGAAGGCGCAGTGGATACTCGGCAGCCCTATCTTTGCAAGCTGCCGTCTGGAAAAACAATCGCCTTGTTTTTTTACGACGGCGACATTTCGCAGTCTGTGGCGTTCAATGGTTTGCTCAACAACGGCAAGGCTTTTGCGAAGCGAATCATGGAAGGATTCAGCATTTCGGACACTCCGCAGTTGGTCAATATGGCTACCGACGGCGAAAGCTACGGGCATCATCATCGCTACGGCGAGATGGCGTTGGCGGACTGCCTGAACTATATCGAAGAAAATAAGCTGGCGAAACTAACCAACTATGGCGAATATCTGTCGCTTTTTCCGCCACAATTTGAGGTGCAAATCCACGAAAACAGTTCTTGGAGCTGTGTGCATGGCATCGAGCGGTGGCGGTCGGACTGTGGCTGCTGCTCGGGCGGTCGCTCCGATTGGAATCAAAAATGGCGCAAACCGCTTCGCGAAACGCTCAACTGGCTTCGAGATACCATCGCGCCGATATATGAGCAAGAAGGCGGCAAGATGCTCGACGATGTTTGGGCGGCTCGGGACGAGTACATACAGATAGTCTTGGACCGAAACAATGAAAGGGTAGAACAGTTTTTTGCGCGCCACTCGCGCCACCGGCTTTCGGCAGACGAAAAAATACAGGTGCTGCGAATGATGGAAATGCAGCGCAATACGATGTTGATGTTCACTTCCTGTGGCTGGTTTTTTGACGAAATCTCGGGTATCGAAACCAACCAGATTTTGCAGTACGCGCTGCGGGCGATTCAGTTTTTGGCGCAAGTGTCGAATGTAGATTTGCACGAGCAATTTATCTATAAGTTGGCGGCTGCGCCGAGCAATGTGTATCCAGATGGTGCGTTCAGCTATCGAAAAAACGTGCTGCCGTCGCGGGTAGATTTGGTGCGAGTAGGAATGCACTACGCTGTGACATCGCTTTTTGAGAAATTTCCACAAAAACTTTCTCTATTCAATTACCTTGCTACGAGCGAACTTTTCGAGCGCATCGAAGCTGGCAACCAAAAATTGGCGATGGGTAGGACGGTCGTAAAATCAAAAATCACACATTCGGACAAGCATTTTAGCTTCGCAGTACTGTATTTGGGGCAACAAAATATCATCGGAAATATCTCGACCGACATGACATTGGCGACTTTCGACGATATGCAACAACGCATCAGTGTAGCATTTAGGGACCACAATTTGGGCGAAGTTATCAGTATTATGCAGACGTATTTTGGCTCGCAAACCACTTATACACTCTGGCATCTGTTCAACGATGAAAAGCGGAAATTGCTGCACGACCTGACCGAAAAGAACTTACTACAAGCCGAAAACGCGCTGCGCGATTTTTACAACGATAATTATCAGCTCATGTCCACGATGCAGCAAAGCGATATTCAGGTGCCAGATGCTTACAAAAATGCAGTGCAGTTTATCGTCAATACCGATTTGCACCGCTATTTCGAGCAGGATTTGATGAGCCAAGAAGAACTCCAACGCCTCGCCGACGAGTTCAAAAAATGGAATATTGAGTTCAACAACAAGCAATCGCTCAAATTGGCGGCAAGCGAGCGAATTTTTAACGAAATAAAAAAAATAGAAACGGGCGAAAGCTCCATCGAACACCTCCAACTGCTGAATTTTATCGCCGAGCGACTGGCGCAAATCGGCGTAAAACTTAACAACTGGAAAAGTCAAAATCAGTATTTTTCGATGCTCAAAGCACACCGCAACGGCGAATGGTGGTGGGTAAACGAAACATGGCGCAACGAATTTGTAAAACTCGGCACTTGGCTCAAAGTAAAAAGTGATTAGGAATGAAGAAAAATAAAGTACTCCATTTTTTCCAATAAATTCAAACAATAACAAGGCATTTTTGAGGCGCAACGCAGAGCGTTGTAACGAAAAAATAACTCAGTGATTGGTTGTATTTTAGCAGAAAAAATAAGTAATTTATTTTACGCAAAATATTTTTTTACTAAAATTTCAGGCAGCATTTTATTCAATGTCACTGTATTTTCAGACGTGCCTTGTAGAAATTCAAGTTTTTGCAAAAATATCGTCTGGCGAAGCGAAAACTGTTTGAGTCTGGCGGAGCCGACGAGTATTTTTCGC
>JAYWGG010000025.1:0-3163 GCA_043778415.1 Saprospiraceae bacterium | reverse complement strand
CGGGATTTTTAAGCAAAAACTTTAGAATTTATACAGAGCACTTGATTTTTTTGGTTACTTTTTTCATCAAGGAAAAAAGTGACAAAAACCAAGTAAATTACCACAACATCAAGCTCAAATGAGTTAATTTAAAATCCTTGCGTAACATCAGTTATTATATATTTTACGATTCGATTTGTGCGTTCAATCGGTATTCTTTGACTTGCAAGTATGTTACTCATTCTGATAATATAGTTTATTGTCATTCGTTATTTTCCATTTTTTTAGTAGCTGTCCATTGAGAGCGGACTTTGCAGGAACGGTAATTTTTTCCCATGCCAGAACTAAACAGTCGCTTTCAATAAGCACAATTTTGTCGTCTGATTTAGAAATTTTTAATAATGCTAACTTCTCGCATTTATTTTTATTAAATTCTGGTTTGTCTGCATTTGTAAAAATAAAAGCGAACAAAGTTGTTAGCAAAATATATGAATATTTTTTTTTGCCTTTCAGGTTCTTTATTAATTCAAAACTTGATTTAGAATATATAAAAATCAATCCAATTGTTATTGGCATAATCGTGTCGTAACGCAATATGAATGGACGATAATTTTTGTAACCTCCAAGTGGTAACAATAAAATATATACGATTGAAAATAAGCCAATCCAACTAAATATCCGAAGTACTTTTTCTGTTTCAATATTTTGAACGTATTTTCGTAAAAGAAATATATTAATGAAAATTGTAATTAAAAATACTGGAAAGCCTATTTTTTGAGTTACGACAGTTATTATTCCTTGAGGAATTCTTGCATATCTTTCAACTATTGAAATCGTTTCGCCTAAAAATATTGAATTATTTTTTCCAATAAGTAATGCATACAAACTCAAAATACTTACGAAAGAGAAGAAAAACAAATATGTTTTGGGAATAAGCCGAAAAGCATTAACTACTCGATTTATGACCGATATGTTTTTGTCAGTTTGTAAGTAAATATTGAAAACAAATAATAATGTGATAGTCAAAATAATCCCTGGGTTTAAGGCACCATTAAAAACTATAAAAATACCTAATGCAAAAAATATAATTTTGACGAAAAGATTGTTCAAAATTCTTGTTCCATAAACTGAATCAAAGAAGAATGGTAAATAGAATATTAAAAGTATTGCAGATGGCAAGGCATAAAAAAATGTGTAAGTAATGGACGGGTCGATGATACCCATCTGACTTCTGTACCCATTTGTCTGAAAAAGCGGAACGACCAAAACTGCAGCAATTAAAAAATCGGTATTGAATATTTTTTGTCGCCCAGTAATATAAAAGGCTAACAATGTCATAATTACAAATTGTATAATGATTTTAGCAACTGCCGCTGATAAATAAACACTGTCGATAGGAGCAACGAAACTTTGTAGCAAAAGAGGTATGCTACTAAAATAAGTAAAATATGTCCAATGTGCAAAGTATCGATTGGGGTTTGGATAGACTGCGTTTTCTGTAATTACCGAAATTCCGAATGGGTCATTTAAGATTGGTTGAACATCTTCAGCGGGAACTATTCCGCCAGCCATATCTCCGTCCAAAGGCATACTATAATGCTGCAAAAAAGAGTATGTCAGGTCAGCCAACAATAGCAAAAGTAAAAAATAATATATATATCGTTTATTCATTTTCTGATAATTAACGCCTTATGTCACTGTTTCTCTGCAGTTTTATTTATTCTTTCAAAGCCATTCGATAAGCCGCTTCGTAGAAACGAACCAAATTTTTCCAGTCAAATTCGTCGGCGGTGCTTTCCGATTGATTGCGTTGTTGGATTCGCTCGCGAAGTGATTGTTGGACAAAAGAATACATTTGGTCGGCAAGTTCGTTGGCGGCTTCGTCAAAACTTCGGTTGAGTCGGCGCACGACGTACATTCCTTTTTGTTGATAATTAGCGATATTTTTCATCACATAGTCGCCGAATCCAGCCAAATCACTCGTGACTGAAGGCACGCCGCTCGCTAAACATTCCAAAGGCGTGTAGCCCCAAGGCTCATAGTAACTCGGAAAAACACCCAAATTGCAGCCGCGAACAAACTGCCCGTAATCCATACCAAACAACGGACTGGCGGAGGAAATAAAATCGGGGTGATAAACAATTTTTACCCTGTCGTCGGGAGCGTTGTAAAGTTCATTTTCGCGGACATAATCCAAAATTTCGTCGTCCGCATCGTTTTCCAAAAGGTGCGTCACAACAATCGGCAATTTTTGAGTTTTCCAGGAAGTCACATTTCTGCGCAAGCGGAGCTTCCAGTACTCATCTACCAATTCGTTCATCGGCGGAAGTTTAGCATTTATGCCTGCGGTGACTTCCATAAAAAGCCGCTCCCCAAGCTGGCGTTGGATAGACGAACAGGTTCGGCGGATTTCTTCGAGCAAAGCGCGCGACTGCAAAACGACTGGATTGATGCTGTGAAATGGCTTTTTGGTGACAAAAAAAGTAACCACCGTTTTCTGCACATTGTAGCGTTTCATCATTTTATTCAGGCGGTTGAGAGCTTCGAGCGTAATGTCAAAACCTTTGTTGCGGTATTCGTAACGACCAGAAGTAAAAAAATAAACGGTGTTTTCTAAGTCGAATTTGTAGGCGTGGAAAAAGTGTCCAATCACGAATTGATTGATTTTTTCTTTAAACTCTTTGTGGAGATTTTGAAACTCGTGAAGTGCTACGAAACGATTGATATTCAAGCCATTAGGCGTAATAATGTCGGGTTTTCTACCCAAAAAATATTCACATTCTTTCCCTGTAATATCGCTGACGGTCGTAAAAACATCGCAGCTCAACGCTGAAACTCGCTCTACCAAAGCTACCGATTCGATGCCGAAAAAATGCGCTTCTCGCAACCAATCGTAATAAGGCAATTTTTGGTAAAAATCGGGGTCGTTGCCCGCCAAATATCTACCCAACTGCGTGGCGTGGGTCGTAAACACGGTTTTTACATTCGCCAATTCGAGCCTTTTGATTTCCATAATCGGCATACTCGCCATCCACTCATGGAACTGCCCGATGATAGGCTGAGTCGTACTTTCGCCGTCGGCAAGATTTTTAAAAAATTCGGTCGTCAGGGACGCAAAAGCAAGCACGGAATTGACTAATGTATTGGATTCAGAAACCGAAATTTGGTGATTTTTCAACAATTC
>JAYWGG010000024.1:0-9500 GCA_043778415.1 Saprospiraceae bacterium | reverse complement strand
CTTCCAAACCGCTTTGCTTGTATTTTTTATACAACGGCTGCAAAGTCGTCCTTGCCTCCATTTTGCAAGGTCCGCACCAAGAAGCCCAAAAATCTACGATTGCTATTTTGAAAGGCAGCGAGCTTGCGTCAATCAACACGCCCGCAGTATCTTTTAGCTGTATAGTCAGCTTATCGTCTTTTGAAACATCTGCTTTTTTCTCTTTTTTAGAAATATTATTTTGTGCTTGTGCAAAAAATACACTCGTAGGAAACTTTCGTGTCAATTTTTCCAACAAATTCTTAATTTCCGTTGGCTCGGAGCGAACATATTCCTCCAACTCCATATAACTCAACGCGACGGCTGCCAACTCTGCGTGTTTTGTTGCTGCCGCCAATTTTTTGAACCGCTCAAAAATCGTCGCTCTGTGCAAATTTTTGAACTCATTTATCTGCTTCGCAAGAATAGAATCCAACTTTGGATTTTCTCTATTTGCGTCTAAAATTGCTTTTATTCCACTTCCTTTTTCCAAAAAAGGACTCAATTCGTTGAGTAAATATTGTAGTTCTTGATTGACTTTCAAATTAGATTTTTGTTCGTAACTCTTTGCAAAAAAATTGCTGTTCGCAGTTATTTTGATGTTATCTTTTTTAGAAAGCACCAAATAAAAAATATTATGTTCTTTTACGCCATTCGCCATGCCCGTCCAGACATCTTTTTGCAGTCCAAAAACAAGACGATACAGCTTGGGCTGGAGCGATAGCCGAACATTCGTAAATTGAAAATTTCCTCGGGCATCTATCATCGCCGAGTCAATGACCAACGACGACGAACCGCTCAATATTTCGTCAAAACTATCCACTTTGGACAAATAAACGACCGATTTCCACTCTTTCCCGAGCGCAATTTTTCCTTCGATAGCAACATTCTCACCTTGCGCCAATGTCACAAAAGGCAGCAATCCGTAAAAAAATAACCATAAAATTGACAATCTTTTACCCATAAAGAAATTGGTTTTGATTATTTTAAAATATTCAGAATATTATTTTTTACTTCTTGTCTGGAGTTTTCTATTTTTGTAGAATCCGCCTCGAAGCCTATTGTTTCTTTGGCGATGTTGCCTTTTTTGTCATAATAAATAGTGTATGGATATCCCGGTTCTTTGGCGAAGTTGGGCGTGAGCGTTGCCATAAAAGCATTTGCATTTTCGATATTCATTTGTGGATTGAATCCCTTCGCAGGTGCGTCAATGACGTATGTTTCAAAATCAATGTGCAGACCCGCTAAAACCTCTTTTGCGTGTTCGATTTGCCTCGTTCTTTGCGGGTCGCTGGACACCAAAAAAAGTTTTAGAGAGTCCGATTGATATTCTTTTCGGCACTGGGCGAGGTAAGGAATTTCGCGAATACAAGGCTTGCACCAGCTCGCCCACAAATCTACGATGATGGGTTTTCCGACATTTTTTTGTATCAGTTGCTGAAAATCGGCGGCAGTGACGCTGGTTAGTTTCACCTTTGCGGCATCTTTTTCTCCTTCTTCTGCTATTTTTCTGATATTTTCGTCGCCACCACTGCTAAGAGATATTTTATTTTGTAAATAATAATATCCAACACCTACCACTACCAAGATGGTAGTCAGAACGCCCGCAAAAAAGAACAAGAGATTTTTTTTCATCGTCGCTGATTTTTAATTTTTATTGTTGTAAAATACCAAGTCACAAATATATAAAAAAGCTGCAACAAAAATATCTTTTTGTTGAAATTTTTTTGTATGTTACTTTTTAAAAACCTGTATAGGATTATCTGCAGAACTAACATTTATAAGTTTAAAAGTAGCATTTAAGTAGTTCAAAGTATCATTTTTAGGTTCAAAGGCGATGATAAAATCCAAGTTGTAAGATTGCTCTAACACTTTACTTTCATTGTTCACATATAAACAATGGTATTTTATTTTAGCATCAAAATCGTGAAGCAAAAGGTTGTAATAATCGCCTCCTGTAAAATTAACCAATCCGATTTCAACATTTTTCTGTTGTTGAATAAAAGTATTGACTTCTCGAAAAGGTAAAAACCACTTCAAACTTCCATCATTGAAGCGTTTTCTGTACGTATCGTCTGAAATTCTCAAAGTATGTGTTACTGGCGGCAGAGTAATCAACGGATGCAATTGATTGAAAAGAGAAAGCAAAAAAGCTGGTATTGCCAAAGCCAAAAGTATCGTATTGAAGAGGTATTTGTATTTTTTTGAAATATAATCTAAATAAATAGCTACAAAAGGACAAAAAAGTAAAAAATAAGTCAAATGAAATCTTCCTATCCAAGGTTGATATTTTAAATAAAACGAAAGTGTACAAAAAGATATTAGAACACAAAAGCTCAAAATCAGCCAATTTTTTTGCCAAAGTTTATTTTTAGTAAAATAAAAAATAGTACAAAAAATAAGCAATAAATGTAAAAAATCAGAAACCGAGCCTTCCGAAATTTTGATAAAATGAAGTTTAAAGTCGCCCATGGTGTTGTCATAATTTGGCGAAATTCCTATCAATTCGTGTAGTTTTTTTACACTATTTTCTACCAAAACACTGAAAAAAGGAACGTTAAAATGTATCGCCAAATCGCGAGAGACGTTAGAAACAAATGCTTGCCAAGAGTGATTTTGATTGACAACAAGGTTTTTTATTTCCTCATTTGTACCAACAATATTGCCGTATAATTGATAATTTCTACTGAAAAAACCAAGGTTGAGTATCAATGGTAAAACCGCAAATAACAACCCTTTTTTCAGCATACTCGCGACCGACGAAATCCCTTTGTAACACCAATTAATGTAATAAAAAACACAGTATAAAAGAAAGGGAAATACTACAATATAACCTATACTTTTGGTCAAAATACAGCAGCCAAAAGCGATGGCTGCCCAAATTATATTGTTGTTTTTCTCTTTGAAAATAAGGTTTTTCAAGGCAAAATAATAAAATACCATTGCAAAACCAGCGAGGACCAAATCATTGAGTGAAGACGGGGCCTGCGCTATGCACATTGGTATAGTTGCAGCTAAAAAAGCCGCAAAAATCTGTATTTTACGCTTCATTTCAAGCAATTTTGCCATCAAAGAAACCGTAATTATACAGACTAAATAAAATAAAATTTGGACACAATTGGCAAATTTATCGCTGCCGAAAAGGATAAAACTGCTCAAATTAAGATACTCCGCCAAGGGCGGCATGATGGTTTGATGATTATCTGGCGTGGCATAATTTGTGACACTATTTTGCTCTATCCAAAATAAAATACGAGGAAAATGATAGCGCAAAGTATCATCACTATTCGGCGGATACAATAGTGCATTTGCGGCAGTAATACTGCATAAAATTCCGATGAAATACAAGAGTTTTTTTTCAAATGACGGGAACGAATAGGAGTTAAAAATCTGCTTATTTATCTTTATTTTTTTATAAAAAATGAAGATAAATTGTCCTGTACACAAGCTCGACCATGCCGATAATAAGCCTATAAAATTAACGGACTGAACCAAAGATAAACCCTCGATGAATAGCACATGAACGGCAGACCACAAAAGCAAAGCAATTAAAAAAGACTCTCTTTTGCGCACTGTAAGATGCAGTGTGATGATGAAAAAATTTGCAAAAGCGCAAAGCGAGGTAAGGTAAGGTAAGGTAAGGTAAGGTAAGGTAAGGTAAGGTAAGGTAAGGTAAGGTAAGGTAAGGTAAGCACTCGGTTCTTTTTACAAAATTGAAACATTATCCCAAGTTTAAACGCTTATTTTTTTCAAAAGTTGCAACTATATACGAAACGAGGTAAAATACTGAAAACGAAGCACTCTCGGAAACAGGAGCTTCCGAGCAATTAGTCGAAAAAAATTATTTTCTCTATTTTTGTTCAAATAAAAGCTACTAAAATGGTATGTAAGTGAAAAATTATTCCAGCGAAAAACTAAAAGTGAAAAATAAATTTCCTTTTTTTTAAAAAATTCACTACCTAATTCAGCAAAAAAAGTCGTAAATTGCGAACTATCCATTTTTGTAAAAAAAATAGTCGTCAAAATATGAATGAAAGTAGCGGAAAACTTTGGGAAGTTTTCATTAGAAGCCGACAAGGTCTGAGCCACAAGCACGTCGGAAGCTTGCGCGCCGCCGACTCCACGATGGCTCTCGAAAACGCCCGCGATGTCTATACCCGTCGCTCGGAGGGCGTGAGCATTTGGGTCATCGAATCCGAGCAAATACACGCCTCCGACCCTTCGGACAGCGAATCTCTCTTCGAGCCAGCGGAGGATAAAATCTATCGCCACCCTACGTTTTACGAAGTGCCAGACACTATCAAACACATGTAGGAATGGAGCAAAAAGTACCTTTTTTCAAGACTTTGTCGGCACTTGCTGCGCCTACGGTACTCGTGGCGGCGTTGGGTTATTTCGTAGATATTTACGACCTGATTTTGTTCGGCATGGTGCGCCGTGCGAGCCTTGCGACGTTGGGTTTTACGGGCGACGCAGCCAAAGCGACGGGCGATTTTTTGCTTGATATGCAGATGATTGGGTTGCTGCTCGGCGGCATTTTTTGGGGCGTGTTGGGCGATAAAAAAGGGCGGCGGTCGGTGCTTTTTGGCTCTATCATACTCTATTCGGTCGCCAATATTGCCAACGGGTTCGTGACTAATATTCCGATGTATGCCCTGCTGCGCTTCGTGGCGGGCGTGGGTCTGGCAGGCGAACTCGGCGCAGGCATCACCCTCGTGAACGAAACGATGAGCAAAGAAAATCGGGGTTGGGGGACGATGTTGGTGGTGTCCGTAGGCGCGTTGGGAGCGGTGGCGGCGGCTTTCGTGGGCAACGTGTTTGGCAGTTGGCAAATTTCTTATTGGGTAGGCGGCGGCTTGGGTTTGCTGCTTTTGCTGCTCCGCGTAGGCACTTTTGAGTCGGGAATGTTTCAAGAAATGACCGAAAAAACAGGCGTGTTTCGAGGGAATCTGCTGCTTCTATTTTCAAATAAAAAGCGGTTGCTTACTTACTTGGCGTGCATCGGCGCGGGCTTGCCTGTTTGGTTTTCCATCGGTATTTTGGTGCTGTTGGGGAGCGAATTTATGCAATCCATTCATGTCGAGCCGGCTGCCAATATGAACAACGTGATTGCCTACGCTTATGCGGGCTTGGCGTTTGGCGATTTTTTGAGTGCGTGGTTGAGTCAGGTGTTGCGCTCGCGCAAAAAAGTGGTGGCATTTTACATTGGGTTGAGTCTGCTTTTTACGATAGTTTTTACACATTCGCAGGGCATTTCGGCGGCTTATTTTTACTTGCTTTATTTTCTATTGGGCTGCTGCAACGGCTACTGGGTCACGATAGTCACGATGGCATCGGAGCAATTCGGCACCAATATTCGGGCTACGGTGACGACGACTGTACCAAATTTTATTCGAGGAGCTGTGATACCGATTACGTTGTTGTTTCGTTTTTTTGAAAAATATTTACAAAATAATCTGTTTGCGGCTTTGATTGTGGGCGTTGTCTGCGCCGTCGTTGCGGCTGGTTCGGTTTATTTTTTGAAAGACACTTTCGGGCGAGATTTGGATTTTTTGGAACATTAAAATAAATTATCCAATCTCTACTCCCTCACAAATCATTGACAATCAAACTTTTATATCGCTTTTTTATGCCCGCATCGCTTCCACGGGGTCGAGCCGCGAGGCTTGGAGGGCGGGAATAAAACCCGAAAGTATGCCCACCAGCACCGATGTCCCTACGCCCCACGCCATGTTGGAAAGCGACAAATAGATGTCGAAACTCATAAACTGCGACAAGCCCCACAAGACGACCCACACCAAAAATAGCCCAAACGCGCCGCCGACGGCGCAAAGCATAATGGACTCTATCAAAAATTCGAGCAAAATAACGTAGCGTTTCGCCCCAATCGCTTTTTTGACTCCGATGAGCGACGTGCGTTCTTTGACCGAAACAAACATAATATTCGCTACGCTAAACATTCCGACGAGCATCGCAAAACCGCCGATGATGAAGCCCGCAAGGTTCAAAACCTTAAAAAATCCCTCGAGCAACTGCGTAAGAACGGACATTTCGTTGATAGAAAAATTATCTGTTTGGGCGGGTTTGAGGTGGCGGTGCGCCCGCAAAATACCTGTCACCTCGCCTTTTAGCTCGTCAAGTGCAACGCCCGGACGAGCTTTGATGCTCAAAGTGCCACCAAAACGGTTGCCCGGACGGACGTTCACCATCGTCCGAGCGAACTCGTAGGGGACAATCATGGCATCGTCAAAATCCATGATGCTGATGAGGTCGCGCCCCTTTTTTTTCAGCACGCCCAGCACCTGCACCGAGTGTCCCATCATTTTGATTTCTTTCCCGATGGGGTCAATGCTGCCAAAAAGTTTGTCCGCCACGTTTTGCCCGAGCAAAATGCGGTTGCTGCCTGTCTGATATTCGACGGGCGAAAAATACCGTCCCGCTTCAAATTCCATTTTTAGCTGCTCCGCATAGTCGTAAGTGACGGCGACCCCGAACACTCCTTCGACGCTGTTGGACTGATATTTGAGTGTTTTTGCGCCCATAAAAAGCGAAAACGCGACCGATTCGGCAGATTTGGTGCGCTTATCGAGTACTTTGAAGTCGGTGAGGCTGGGATTGGGGCGGCGCATATATTTCCAATAATTGCGTCCCGGGTCTTCGCCCCAAGGTATTTTGGCGACGTAGATGACATCGCTGCCGAGCTGGTCGAAGCTGCTCCGAATATTGTCCTCCAACGAATTGACGGCGGATTTTACGCCGATGATGCAAAAGATACCGATGCTGATGCCGAGCAGCGACAAGAAGCTGCGAAGTTTGTTGCCCGTCAGTTGTTGAGAAGCCTGTCCGACGCTTTCGACGAATATTTTGAAGATAATACTGATATTTTTCATTGGTCGCGGTATGAATTTTTTTAGTTTTTCACGCGTCAAAAATAGCAAAAAAGCCGTTAAGAAAGTAGAGATTTAGACAGAAAAGGTATTTTGGCGGATAAAAGAACGCTGCGATAGGATTTTTATTAAAAAAAAGAGTAACCAAAGCCAACTTTTTGCGTTAGGAATGAAGAAAAAATAAAGTACTTCAATTTTTTTAAATAAATTGAATCAATAACAAGGCATTTTTAGGGCGAAACGCAGCGCGTCGGGACAAAAAAAAGCGCAGTGATTGGTTGTAATTGAGCAGAAAAAATAGGTAGTTTATTTTAGATACATTCCTAAAAGTCAAGCTATTGGGCTTGTAAGTTTAGATAAAAAAACATACATTTGCAGTTTTTAGGAAAAAAAATAATTTTTTTTGCTAAAAACTGCGTCGGAAAGCTGCTCGAAAACGATTTTAAAAAGTAAAAAATATGCTTACAGACATCAATCCGAAGTTGCCGATGCGAAATAAAAGCATTACGAGGGATTTTTATCTAAAAAAATTGGGTTTTCGGGAGTTTGGCAGCGCGGATTTCGATGGATATTTGATGGTGGAGAAAGACCGTATCCAAATTCACTTTTTTGAGTTTGCTGCGCTTGACCCGAAAGAAAATTACGGACAGGTGTATATTCGGACCGAAAATATAGACGAGTGGTATCAGTTGGCTTTGGGCGAACAAATTGCGATGCCCGAAGCGGGACATTTGGAGGCAAAACCTTGGGGGCAAAAAGAATTTTCATTGCTCGACCCCGACCACAATTTGCTCACATTTGGGCAAAGTTGGGACGATACGTTTTCTTAATCCACTACAAAAAGAAATGAATTTTTCAGTCGAATTTCTTGACTTCTCAATTCCGTTAAGCAATTATACCTACACACTTTTTTGAACACAACGACCACACCACAAAATATTTTACAAAACAATAAATAATCACCGCCAACAGTTACCTTTTCTGCTAAAATTCTATTAAAATTCTACTAAAAAAAATAACAATCAATCATAAATGAGGTCAAAACTTTCGCATTTCAACTTTGAACTACCCAAAAATCTGGTCGCTCAATACCCCGCCGACAACCGCGACGAATCCCGAATGATGGTCGTCAATAGAAAAACAGGCAAAATCGAACACAAAGTGTTCAAAGATATTCTCGACTACTACGGCGACGGCGACGCATTTATTTTCAATAATACCCGCGTTTTCGCCGCCCGAATGTATGGAAAAAAAGAAAAAACAGGCGCCGACATTGAGGTCTTTTTGCTCCGCGAACTCAACCACAATGCCCGCCTTTGGGACGTACTGGTAGATCCCGCCCGCAAAATCCGCGTCGGCAACAAACTCTACTTCACCGACGAACACGACAACGACATCTTGGTAGCCGAAGTAGTAGATAACACCACCTCGCGCGGCAGAACCATTCGCTTCCTATTCGACGGCGAAGAAGAAGAATTTTTGAAAAGACTCGACCTCTTGGGCAACACTCCGCTCCCGCGCTACATCACGCGCCCCGCCGAAGCCTCCGACAAAGAACGCTACCAAACCGTCTATGCCAAAGAAAACGGCGCAGTAGCAGCACCCACCGCAGGCTTACACTTCAGCCGCGAACTCCTCAAACGAATGGAACTCAAAGGCATCAGCCTCGCCGAAGTAACCCTCCACGTCGGATTGGGAACTTTCCGAACCATCGACGTAGAAGACCTCTCCAAACACAAAATGGACGCAGAATACTTTCGCATCTCGCAAGCCGCCGCTGACGCAGTCAATCAAGCAAAAATAGGCAAACACAATGTGTGCGCCGTCGGCACTACCTCTATGCGCACCATCGAATCCGCCGTATCCGCCGAGCAAATGCTCAAAGCCGCAGAAGGTTGGACGAACAAATTCGTCTTTCCGCCCTACGAGTTCAGCATCGCAGACAGCATGGTGACCAACTTTCACCTCCCCAAATCCAGCCTGATTATCATGGTCTGTGCTTTTGGCGGCTTCGAACTCATCATGGAAGCCTACAACGAAGCGATCAAAGAAAAATACCGATTTTTTAGCTACGGCGACGCAATGCTAATCATCTAAAAATAATCATCATATCATCTTTTTTAATAATAAATCAGTAAAACGAAAAAATATGTATTGGACACTTGAATTAGCCTCCTACTTGGAAGAAGCTCCTTGGCCCGCCACCCGCGACGAGTTGATTGACTACGCGATTCGCTCTGGCTCTCCGCTCGAAGTTATCGAAAATCTGCAAGAAATGGAAGACGAAGGCGAACTCTTCGAAGGCATCGAAGACATCTGGCCCGACTATCCACGCAACGACGATTTTTTCTTCAACGAAGACGAATATTGACAAACAGAGCATCTGCGTGCGAAAAAAAAGCCTTATAGTTGTGACAAACTATGAGGCTTTTTTTAGTGACGCATGGAAAGTCAGTTTTTTACTAAAATTTTCAAAGTATATTTTATTCAAAGTCACTGTCTTTTCAGACGTGCCTTGTAGAAATTCAAGTTTTTGCAAAAATATCGTCTGGCGAAGCGAAAACTGTTTGAAGTCTGGCGGAGCCGACGAGTATT
>JAYWGG010000023.1:0-9529 GCA_043778415.1 Saprospiraceae bacterium | reverse complement strand
TAAAAGCGAGTGAAATCAGCATCGGGCGCGACCGCGCAACGGGAAAAGATACGCTTTTGGTCAAGTTTCCAGCGTATGATTCGTATATAAAAGCAATCTATGAGGGAAACGTGATGCAAGGAAAATGGGTAGTTGCGAGCAAAGAAAATTATAGTATTCCGTTCTCGGCACGGCAGGGACAGGACTATAGATTTTCGACGCTCCGCAAAGAGCCTTTGACTGATATTTCGGGTACGTGGGAGGCTTCTTTTGAAGATGCGGGCAATCCGCCTGAAAAAGCGGTAGGCGAATTTCAGCAAAAAGGTAATTTTTTGACGGGTACGTTTTTGACGGAGTCGGGCGATTATCGGTATCTGGAAGGCACTGTGCAAGCCAATAAAATTTATTTGTCTTGCTTCGATGGCACCCACGCCTTTCTTTTTGAAGGCAAACTAACGGACGAAAACAATCTAACTGGATTTTTTAAATCTGGTATTCACTACAAAACTACTTGGAGTGCCAAGCGAAACCCACAAGCTGCCCTACCCGACGCATATAATATTACAAAAATAATTCAGCCCTCAAAAGAAATTAATTTAGACTTTTTGAGTTCAAATAATCAAAAAATAAATTTACAAAACGCTGATTATCAGGGCAAAGTAAAGATTATTCAGGTGTCTGGCACTTGGTGTCCGAACTGCAAAGACGAAACAAATTTTTTAACAAATTACATAAAAAATAACAATTTTGACGATTTGGCAATAATTGGCTTGTATTTTGAAAGGTATAAAGAGAGTGAGAAAGCAAACCAGCATCTTGAAGTTTATAAAAAACTGATGCAAATTCCTTGGCAAATCGCTTTTGTAGGAGAAGCAAGCAAGGAAACAGCATCGAAATCTTTTCCCCAAATCGATAAAATTCGCGCCTTTCCGACTTTGTTAATCGTTGATAAACAAAATAAAATTCGGTTGGTACATACGGGTTTTTCGGGACCAGCAACCAGCAAATACAGCGAATTTGCGCAAAACTTCGATAAATTGATTCGCAACTTGCTCAAAAAGTAATAGGCTTTTACGACTTTAACCGAGCAAACTTACGAGAAAATGGCAAAAAAGCCAAGCAATATCGCCATTGCGTATTGTGTAGAAAATGAACATATTGCCGAAATGATTGGCACGCAACTTACTTTACGAGATTTTATCGTGAAGTTTAGTTCGGTGCGCAACGACCTTCCAGACCTCGCTTTTCTATCCGATAGATTGGCTGCAACCTCCGATTTTGTTATTTTTATTGTGACTGACAATTTTTTAAAATCCGAAAAATGTGTTTTTGGCGGATTGGAGTTGTTTCAAAATTTAGCCGCCAACCATCAAGTTTTTACAGTCATAGCCGATGGAGAATATGCCGAAATCGGGAAAGAAATTACCAAAGTGCCTACTTTTTTCGGGCGCATCAAAGAGGTAATTGAATACATGAATTTTTGGCAAGACAGATATTTGGCACTCCGAAAAGAAAAAAGAGAGCTCCCAGATGAAGTCCAGGAAAGCAGTGTCGTAACGCCTTTGGACGAAAGAATCAATGTAGTCCGTGCTATTTCTGCCGAAATAAACGACCTTCTGCGCTTCATATACAGCTTGGGAGGACCGACTTTTGAGCAACTCGTCGCCGAGCAATATCGCCCTTTGTTTGATGCTTTGGGCGTGGAAATCGTTACTCAAAGCGACCGACTCAACTTCAAGCAATCCGACGAAAATTTTGATAAACCATTGGACGAGTTTCCGATAGTTGAGTTGGTAAAGTCAGCCAATCCTCTGCCGATTCGCTCTGCATCGAAGCCGCTTTTGGAGCAAATAGTGAGCGGAGATGCGAAGCCGCTTTATGATAAATCTGCAATGGACGCACTTTTCACAGGCTCTGAAAGCAGTTTTGATAAATATTTGTCGGAAGACGAACCAGTGTTGCCTTCAAAAAATAAAACTGAATTTGAAGTCGTTGATGAAAATGTTAATGACAAAAATAAAGATATTGTGACATTGGAAGATATGGAAGAATCTTCTGTGCAGGAGTTGATTTTGCAGTTTGAGCAGTTGGGCAAACAGCAGCAAAATCAAAAAAGTGAAGATAAGAATGAGGCGACTTTTGATGCAAAAGATACAAATGATAGCGTCGAAAACGCTTTTGCCTCCGAGCAAAGCAGCGAAACTGATAAAAAATATCAAGCCGCTCACGACAGTATTATGACCGAACACAATCCCGACAAAGCGGTTTTTTTGCTACAAAAAATATTAAAAACTGATAAATACCATACTCCGTCGCTGTTTTTGTTGGCGGAAGTTATGGAGGTCAAAAAGAATTATTTGGAAGCAAAAACGTATTATGAAAAAGTTGCTTTTTTAGATGCAGATTTCCCAAATATTTACTACAAATTAGGCTTTTTGACCGCTTTCAAACTGCGTGGCAAAAAGAAGAAAGCAGTAAAATACTTTAAAAATGCGCTGAAACGTGACAAGAAAAATTCCGACGCTGCGTACCAGTTAGCCGTGATTTTGTACGAAGAGTTGGGCGAATACAAGCAAGCTGCACATTATTTTAAGAAAACTCTCAAAATAAATCCTTTCCACCCGTTTGCGAACTATGATTTGGCGGTAATGTACCACGAATTAGATGAAAAATCACTCGCCGCGAATTATTACCGCGCAGCCATCGAAATCAATGAAGACCTAAAAACTGCCCAAAATGACCGCGCGTTCAGTCTTTACAGTTTGGATTTTGCCAATCAGCCGACCGCCCTAAAACACACGGGTTTCGTTTCGACTGAAAATTTTGAACTCAAAAAAGTTGATATAAAAACGGTTTTGATTACGGGCGCAACTTCGGGAATAGGAAAAGCGGTGGCAGAAATTTTTGCCAAAAACGGACATCGGCTTATAGTTACAGGTCGAAGGACGGAACGCTTGGAGGAATTGCAAAAGAATTTTTCTAAAAATTATCCACGTGCGGAAGTAAAAACACTGAATTTTGATGTCCGAAGTGCCAAAGATTCTGAAAAAATGGTCAATTCGTTGCCGCCAGAATGGTCGAAAATTGACATTTTAATTAACAATGCAGGACTTGCCAAAGGTCTTTCTTTTATCCAAGAAGGCGACTTGGAGCATTGGGAGCAAATGATTGACACCAATATTAAAGGGCTTTTGTACATGACGAGATTGGTAGCACCCAAAATGGTGGCTCAAAAAAATGGTCACATCATCAACATCGGCTCTACGGCTGCCAAAGAAGTCTATCCGAAAGGCAACGTTTACAGCGCGACCAAATTCGCTGTGGACGCGCTGACCAAAGGAATGAGATTGGACTTGTACGAACACAATATCCGAGTGAGCCAAATCAATCCCGGACACGTCGAAGAAACTGAATTTGCAAAAGTTCGGTTTGACGGCGACGAAGAAAAAGCAAAAATTTATGAGGATTTTCAGCCTTTGAAAGCGTCCGACGTAGCAGAATCGGTTTATTTTGTAGCTACCCGTCCTCAACGCGTCACTATTCAGGACGTGGTGATGACCAGCACGCAGCAAGCTGGCTCTACGTATATCAATCGAAGCGGGCGAGAAGATTTGAGCAAGTAAGTCGCTACAATTTCAGTTTTTTAAGAATCCAAAGTGCTACCAAAGCACCGCAAGTAGCGGTTATCAGCGCCCCAAAGAAGCCCCCGCCCGCCGAAATATTTAGAAATCCGAATATTTTTCCACCAATTATCGCTCCAATCACTCCGATTACGATGTTGCCGAGCAAGCCAAAAGTACGCTTTCCCGTGAATTGCGCACTCAAATAACCAGCCAGCGCGCCGATGATTAGAAATATTAAATCAGACATAAGCTACAAAAAATTTAGTTGGGAATGAAGAAAAAATAAAGTACTCAATTTTTTTCTTCATTCCTTGATATGCGACAAAGATAGTAATTTTTTATTTTTTAAGAAAAAATGGCAGTCGTCAACTCTCGAAAAAAACCCTTCATCGCAAATACCCAAAAAAAAGTTTGGACGGCTTTGGTGTGTAAAATAGATAAAATCGTATATTTGCGATTGTTTTTTACAATAATAAATTAGTTGGAATATGTTTGAAAGTCTAAATGAACGATTAGAAGCGGCGTTTAAAACGCTGAAAGGCGATAGTTCTCTCACGGAACTCAACGTGGCGGAGTCGGTGAAGGAAGTGCGTCGCGCTTTGGTGGCAGCCGATGTGAACTATAAAATTGCGAAAGAATTTACGGATAGAATCAAGGAAAAAGCACTCGGCACGCAGAATATTCTAAAATCTGTAAAGCCCGGCGAGTTGATGGTCAAAATCGTATCTGACGAATTGACGGAGTTGATGGGCGGGCAGTCTGTGGGTATCAACCTGAAAGGTTCGCCGAGTGTGGTGTTGATAGCTGGTTTGCAAGGGTCTGGAAAAACTACTTTTTCGGGCAAGTTTGCTTATTATTTGAAAACGAAACGCAGCAAAAAAGCACTTTTGGTCGCCTGCGACGTATATCGTCCGGCGGCGATAGACCAGATTAGTGTTTTGGGCGAGCAGGTTGGCGTGGAGGTTTATAAAGAAATTGAGAATAAAAATCCGATAGAAATCGCCAAAAATGCCGTTAAATATGCAAAATCGAAAGGAATAGAAGTCGTCATCGTGGATACTGCGGGTCGTTTGGCGGTAGATGAGGAGATGATGCAAGAAATAGAGCAGATAAAAAATGCAATTCAGCCATCAGAAATTTTGTTTGTAGTGGATTCTATGACAGGGCAAGATGCGGTAAATACAGCCCAAACTTTCAATGAAAGATTAAATTTTGACGGTGTGGTGCTGACCAAATTGGACGGCGATACACGTGGCGGAGCGGCTTTGAGCATCAAATATACGGTAGGGAAACCTATCAAATTTGTGAGTACGGGAGAGAAAATGGAAACATTGGACGTGTTTTTTCCCGAGCGTATGGCGCAACGGATTCTCGGTATGGGCGATATTGTGTCCTTCGTAGAGCGTGCGCAGGAGCAATTTGACGAAAAAGAAGCGTCCCGATTGGAGAAAAAAATCAGAAAAAATCAATTTGACTTCAACGATTTTTTGAGCCAAATCAGCCAGATAAGAAAGATGGGAGATATAAAAAGTTTGCTCAGCATGATTCCAGGAGCTTCAAAGGCACTGAAAGATGTAGATATTGACGAAGGTGCGTTCAACAAAGTGGAAGCGATTATTTTTTCGATGACTCCCAAAGAAAGGCTGAACCCAGACTTGATGAATTTGAGTAGAAAGAAAAGAATCGCGCGCGGTTGCGGAAGAAATTTGGACGATATTCACAATTTCATCAAACAATTCGAGCAAATGCGTAAAATGATGCACCAGATGAGTACTGGAAAAGGCTTTCCGGGCATGGGCGGTATGAGAAGATAATTTTTAGTGATGAGTTTTTAGTTTTTAGTCGCAAAAGTAATAGCTAATCTATTCGTCACAGCAGTATAAAAAAAGCGTTTGGCACAAATTTGTGACAAACGCTTTTTTATGTTACAAAAATATTAAAAATTTATTTTTTCTCGACCGTTTTTGCCCAAGAATCTTTTAAGCCTACCGTCCGATTAAACACCAATTTATTGGGTGTAGAATCAGAATCTACACAAAAATATCCTTTGCGCATAAACTGAAATCTATCCAAGATTTTTGCGTCCGCCAAGCTCGGCTCCACATAAATTTTCTCTACGACTACCAAAGAGTCAGCATTTATGTACTGTTTGAAGTCGCCTTCGGCGGCTGCGACATCTTCGACGGTCAGCAGACGGTCATATACTCTTGCTTCTGCCGTAAGTGCGTGCGCTACCGATACCCAATGGATAACGCCTTTCACGGAGATGCCAGATTGGTCATCGCCAGATTTACTATTTTTAAAATAACTGCACCGCAGCTCTGTCACATTTCCTGCGTTATCTTTAATAATTTCGTCACACTGAACGATGTAAGCATTTTTTAGACGAACCATGCCGCCTACGAAAAGTCTAAAATATTTTTTCGGCGGATTTTCCATAAAGTCATCGCGCTCAATCCAAAGTTCTCGTCCAAATGGTATGTCACGATGTCCGCTATTTTCGTCTTCTGGATTATTTTCAGCACTTAACATTTCAGTCTTTCCAACTTCGTAATTGCTGATGACTAATTTGATGGGGTCGAGGACAGCCATCACACGAGGCGCGGTTTTGTTGAGTTCTTCGCGAATACAAAACTCCAAAAGTCCCACATCAATCAAATTATCTCGTTTGGCGACTCCGATTCTGCTCGCAAACTCGCGAATACTTGATGGCGTATAGCCACGTCGGCGAAGTCCCGAAATAGTCGGCATTCTGGGGTCGTCCCAACCCGAAACGTAGTTTTCTTGCACCAACTGGAGCAATTTACGCTTACTCATCACGGTATAAGTGATGTTCAGACGAGCAAATTCATACTGCTTAGACTCGAAAATTCCTAATTTTTCGATGAACCATTCGTACAAAGCGCGGTGCGGTACGAACTCCAAAGTACAGATGGAGTGAGTAATTTGCTCGATGGAGTCGCTTTGTCCGTGTGCAAAATCATACATTGGATAGATACACCAAGCGTCGCCTGTCCGATGGTGATGGGCGTGTTTGATTCGATACATGAGCGGGTCGCGGAGGTGCATATTCGGCGAAGCCAAATCTACTTTTGCTCTCAAAACACATTTACCGTCTTCGAAGTCACCGCTTTTCATTTTTTGAAATAAAATAAAATTTTCTTCGGGCGAAACGGAGCGATAAATATTTGCTTTTCCGATTTCGGTAGGCGTTCCTTTTTGCGCAGCGATTTCTTCGGCAGTCGAAAAATCAACATACGCCAAGCCTTTTTTTATCAATTCGACGGCAAAAGCGTAAAATTGGTCGAAATAGTCGGAGGCATACAGCTCTTTGTCCCACTCGAAGCCGAGCCAGCGAATGTCATTTTTGATACTTTCGACATATTCTGTATCTTCTGTGACAGGGTTGGTATCATCAAAACGTAAATTCGTCTTGCCGCCATACTTTTGAGCTAGCCCAAAATTGAGGCAAATACTTTTAGAATGCCCGATGTGAAGGTAGCCGTTGGGTTCGGGCGGAAAGCGAGTAAGCACACGTCCGCCATGTTTGCCGTTGCTGATATCGTCTTCTACGATTTGCTCTATAAAATTTAGAATTTCTTTTTTTTCGTCTGTCATAAAATCAATATTTTTACATTTTTTCGGGCAATTCGATACCCAATAAATCCATAGAAGTATGAAGTATTTTTCCTACGGATTCGCTTAATTTTAGTCTGAATGCTTTTGCAGCGATGCTTTCGGCGTTATAAATCGGCAAATCATGCCAAAATTTATGAAAAGATTTTGCCATAGAATACGCAAAATGAGCCACTAATGAAGGGTCATATTCTTTCGCAGCTTGCTCAATGACGCTCGGAAATTCGTGCAGCAGCAGGATAAGTTCTTGTTCAGGTGTCTGAAAATCAGCGTATTGCGCAGCTTCTTCCAACGTAAAGCCGTCCAACTCCGCTCGGCGAAGCACCCCTTTGATTCGCACATACGAATACTGAATGTAAGGTCCCGTTTGTCCCTGCATATCGAGCGACTCTTGTGGGTCAAAAACCATTCGTTTTTTGGGGTGCACTTTCAGAATATGATATTTGAGCGCGGCAAGACCGATTTTCCGTATTATTTCTTCTTTTTCAGCAGTCACAAAATCGTTTAAATTTTCGTGTTCTTTGCTATTTTTTCTGGCTTCTTCGACGACTTCCGCCATCAAATCATCGGCATCTACGACCGTGCCTTCGCGGGATTTCATTTTTCCTGTCGGCAAATCTACCATGCCGTAAGAAAGGTGAAAAAGTCCGCCCGAATACGGCTCGCCGAGTTTTTTCATAATCTCAAAAAGTACCTGAAAATGGTAATTTTGTTCGTCCGCAACGACATAAATTAGCTTTTTCATCTCGAAATCTTGGTAGCGAGTTTGCGCCATACCAATATCTTGGGTGATATAAACAGAGGTGCCGTCGCTGCGCAGGACAAGTTTTTGGTCCAATTTTACGTCAGTCAAATCAATCCATACCGAATTGTCACTTTTTTGATAAAAAATATTTTTTTTCAGAGCTTCTGCTATCATTTCTTTTCCTTGCAGATAGGTGTTGGATTCGTAGTAATTTTTATCAAAATGTACGCCTAATTTTTGGTAGGTTTTCTCAAATCCTTCATAGACCCAACTGTTCATAAGTCGCCACAAATCAACGACTTGTGTGTCGCCAGACTCCCATTTTTGCAGCAGTTCTCGCGCTTGTTTTCCGAGTGCGCTGTGTTCGTTGAAGTAGGTATTTTTGTAGGTCGCAAAAAAGTCATCTTCGCTTTGCTCGGGCTTCTTTTTTTCTGGATAAACGCTATTTTTTGCGATGTCACTTTCTTGCCAATTTTTATATTCTTCTTTGAATTTTTTTTCAAAAAGCACATAATATTCGCCTACGAAATGGTCGCCTTTGGTGGCGGTTGATTGCGGTGTTTTATTTCCTCCAAAAAGCTGCCACGCCAACATACTTTTGCAAATCGCTATGCCGCGGTCGTTGATGACCTGTGTTTTTACTACGTCGTAGCCTGCCGCTTGTAAGATTTTGGCGCAAGACCAGCCGAGTAAAATATTGCGGATATGTCCGAGATGTAGGGGTTTGTTGGTGTTGGGGGACGAAAATTCGACCATCACTTTTTGGTGATTGGGGGCTTGCGTGCCGTAATTAGGATTTTGGGCGACTTCTTCCAAAAAGCCTTTCCAGTAAGTTTCGCTGATTTCTACGTTCAAGAAACCTTTTATGACATTAAATTTTGTCACAAAAGCCTGCTTTTCGAGCAAATAGTTGCCAATTTCGGCGCCAACGTCTTCTAATTTTTTTTTGGAAGCCGCCAGAAAAGGAAAAGTGACGACCGTAAAATTGCCTACAAACTCCTTCCGAGTAGCACTGACGGTGACGGACGATGCAGGGATTTGGTGCTGATAAAGCGCGCTGACCGCTTCACTTACATTGGCTTGTAAAATTTCTATGATTTTGCCCATATTACTTATTTGCTGCAAAGTTAGCAAATTTTGATAACAATTTGGGCGATTTTACAAAATCTATTTCGGTCTTTCAAGCGCGGGGGACTCCTTTGACCAACTTTATTTTAGACACTGGGCAAGTGCTGAATGTCGTTTTGGAGTCAAAAAACCCTGAAAGTTCGCGACCTTTTTCGGTTTTTTCGTAGTTGAGCAAAAAACGCCCCAAGCACCATTCTTGATTTTTTTCTTCTGTGTGCCGCAAAATTCTTATTTCGTTGAGTTCGTACACATTTTTTGCAATCATTTTACCCGATAGCTCGACTTCGGCGGATATTTTTTCGATGGAGATGGCGGCGGTGCCAGAAATCTTTTTTCCGACTTGTTTGAGCGTCAGCGTGAGTTTGTATTGGTTGCTGAACGTGCTGTTTTCTTGCACCAATTCGCCCTCCCAAGTCCC
>JAYWGG010000022.1:0-9567 GCA_043778415.1 Saprospiraceae bacterium | reverse complement strand
AGCTCCAATTTCGCTCTAATCCGAAAAATTGCTTTGAATATCTTGACCAAAATTAAACAGTCTGAAAAAATCTCTATCAAAAGGATTCAAAAAAAATCTCTAATGGACGAAGATTTTCTTATTTCTCACTTATTTTAATGCGTTTAACCTGGCAAAAGTATATTTTTTTGAAACCGAAGCAACAATCACTGTTTGGAAGCGAAAACAAAGAAAAAACAATCGGAATTTTCTAATTTTACCAACATAAGTGCTTGTAAAAATACCTGACAGCCGCGATATTGTGCATACTTCGCTCACCAAATTTTTATTTTGAGCTATTCTCTTAACGCTTCCGTAATTGCATTTGTTAAAATTTGTTTGTCATCGAATTGAAAAACTAATAGGCTGCATCTCAATGTTTTACTGGTATTGCCAAATTTGTCGTAACAATTTGGATAAGAAATATTATTAAAATAATAAAAAAGAGTGTCTGTGATACCATTTTTAGAGCCTGTTGTAGATTCTGTACCAAAATATTTTCTAATGTCGGATAAGGATATTTTGCAGTCCATTTTTAAAAGATGTTCTAATTGACTGCAATACAAAAATACTTTTGTCATATTATAATTTTGCGGAATCATTGTAGAACTTTCAATCGAATCTGCTAACATTCTGAATCTTTCTTTGGTAATGTCAGGCAGTTTTGAATGATGTAAAGTGTATATTTTTGTTTCTTTATGAAATGAAATATATTTGGATAGCGACTTTAAGGACTGTTTCACTTTCTCTGGACATTCTTGGTCGCTGCGTTTTAGTAACCTGCACGAACTACATACAAGCATACACATCAAGATATAAATTACTGGCTTCATATTTTTAAAATTTTTAATCCTTCTTTTTTTTCGGTACGGGGTCAAAGCCGTGTCCGCCCCAAGGGTGACACCTCAAAATACGGCGCAAACCTATCCAACCGCCGCGTAAAACGCCCCATTCGTGGACGGCTGCTATCATGTAGTGCGAGCAAGTCGGCTGGTAGCGGCATTTGTTGGCTCCGAGCATGGGCGAGAGCGTCCATTGATAGACTCGGATAGGAAAAATAAAAACAGCTTTTATGATTTTGTTGAACATATTGGGTAAAAAAATTATTCGTCGTCCAAATCTTCGGCATTGCCGTCGTTGAAAGTGTCGGGCGTTGTGTGTTGTTGGCGGACGAAATTGCACCAGTAGCAGTTAGGTTTTTCGCAACCTTTGTCAAATTCAAAACGCATAATTTTGTGATAGGTTTCGAGCATCAGATTTTTTACGAAATGTTCGTCTTCCGCCGTAAAAACGACCGTCTTTCTGTCAAATTCGGATTTGCCATTGAGCGAAACATACGAAATCTCGCCACTCGCCACAGCGACTTGCCGTTGGCGAGAGGCTTCGTAGAGGATTTTGTAAAAATAAAGTTGTCGCCAATAGTCGCCGCCGATGGATTTCGGCTTTTTCGGATTTCGCGCCGCGACTGTTTCTACCTTCAATTTTCCTGTTTTGTAATCCACGATATTTCCCGCGTTGCCGTCCAGCAGCTCAATTTTGTCTATCGTCCCTGCGATAGGAGCGCCCTGAATTTCTACCGCTCGGACGGCGTACTCATAGCAGATAATTTTCTTCCACTTGGGAAGTTCTTGCTCGTAATATTTTTCGAGAAGCTGCAATCCTATCGCCAATCGGCGTTCAAAATCGGCGGCAGAAAGGCGCGCGCGCTGCTTTTGAAGGTAAAGTTTGAACTGCGCTTTTATTTCGTCACAATTTGGATAAATTTTTTCTTTTGAAGTCCGAATTTTCATCGCCGTCCACTCCAAAGTAGCGTGAATCGCTGTACCAAAAACCGCATTGGAACTGAACGCCGTCGGCAGTCGCAGGACGTGTTCGTGGTAAAAACTCAACGGACATCGCAGAAAACTATTGAATGTAGTGACGCTCAATGCAAAGCCCTCCAACATCTTTTCAAGCTGCTCTTTCGTCACTTCGATATAGTTCGGATTCTCGTTTTCTTGCAGCAACAAGCGATGTGTTTCTATCAGTTCGTCCATCTCTAAACTGTTGTTAATCAACTCAATAGATGAAAATAAATTATGTATTTCGTCAATAAAAGCCAGTCTTTGTTGCTCCTTGCCAGCCGCCGAAAACAAGCTGTAGGAAATGGATAAGTGAGTTTTGGCACGAGTAAGAGCTACATAAAAGAGCCGCCGTCGCTCTTCCACTGCATCTTGGGAGGCAGAAAAAGTAAGCGTATCGGGAAGTTTGAATTGATTGGTATTTGCACGTCCAGCACCCCAACTTTCTTCCAATGCATCTATTACAAAAACATATTCAAACTCCAAACCTTTGGCAGCGTGCGCTGTGAGCAATGTCACACCTTTGCCATTTTCTATTGTTTTTTGGATTGGCAATGAAAGTTTTTGAGCATTCATATTGTCCAATAAATCAACGAAAAGGGAAATATTGAGGTTTGGGTTGCGAGTAGTTTCTTTGTGCAAAAAATCATACAATGTGTTGAGCAACTGCAAATTCCATACTTTTTGGGGCTGCTGCATGAGCCACGACAGCCAGCCGCTGCGGTTGAGCAAACGCTCCACGAGCGCATGAACAGGCAAATTGGCGGCATCGGCAATCAAATTTTCAAAAAATGTCACAAAATTTGATATTTTTGAATTATTAGCGAGGTTTAATTGCTCTAAAAAAGCAGTGTCCGAAAGTGCGTCCCGCCAAAAAAACGTGCTTTCTCTGTTGTTTTTATTGCCAATAGCGAAGCTCAATGCTGCCAAATCTTTGGTAGATATATCCCAAAAACGAAGGTACATCAAGCGAAAAATCAATGACTCGCCACTGTATGGCTGCCGAAGCTCCGCCTCCACATATTGCAGCGCGGTGGTGACTTGCTGCATCAGAGGCTCTTCTAAAATATTGATGGGTTTTTTGGTTTGATACGGAATACCACGTCGCTCTAACAGCCTGATAATCAGCGATGATTGCTTGTGTTTATTGTAAATAATGGCGATTTCGGGCAGCGAAACTCCCTGCGTTTGGAGTTGAAAAATTTGCTCCACTATGGCTGCCGACTCTTCTACGACAGTCTGATAAACATTGATTTGTGGCAATTTTGGCTCGCTCAAAATAGGCTGCTTGGCTGCCAAAAGCTGTTTTTCGATGCCGTCTAAATAAGATACAATTCTTACTGTGTTGTGACTTATCAAATTGGTAGAAATATCCAAAATAGGCTGTGTAGAACGGTAGTTTTCTTTCAGCACCACCAACTTTATTTCGGTCCGAAACTTGTCAAAAAACTCCATCAGACTTTTCAAGCGCGCGCCCTGAAACTCATAAATTGCTTGGTCGTCATCGCCGACGATAAAGATATTCGGAGCGTCCCAATAATTGATAAGTTGTTGTATTAGAGCATTTTGTGCGCCGTTGGTATCTTGAAATTCATCTACCAACACATACAAATATCGCTCTTGATAAGTGCGAAGCAGCATTTCATTTTTTTGGAAAACCGACAAAACCCAACCTATCATATCCTCAAAATCGAACCGCCGCGATGCCATAAGATGGTATTCGTAGCGTGGAAAAAGCTGCACCGCCGCGCTCAACAGTGACATTTTTATTTTTTCAGTTTCTAAAATCGCTTTTTTGAGGTCGCCCTTTTGGTTTTCTCCATATTTTTTTTGATAAATATATTCACTTTTGCTTGGAAGCTCTGTCACATAATCGTCAATAGCTGTCAAAACAGATTCTACCGTCCACGCCTCCGCTTTCATTTTTTGGAACAAACTTTTTAGGTGCTGCACATAAAAATCAGGGTCGCTCGCCATCGAAAGCAGGTGAGTCGCAGGCAGTTCGCGGAGGATTTTTTTGAGAATATCCAAATTCTCCAACTCGCTCAAAGGCTCCAAATCATTGCGCCCAAACTGCTCCGCATTGTCGCGAATAACGGCACTACAAAAGCCATGAAATGTGAAAACGTGAACTCTTTGCCCGTCACTACCAATCAGCTGCAACAGTCGTTTGCGCATCGCCAGCACGCCAGCTTCGGTGAACGTAAGGCATAAAATATTTTGTGCAGATGTGTCTGTTTCGGTCAAAATACGTCCGATTCGGGCAGCAAGAATATGCGTTTTGCCAGTTCCCGGACCCGCAATTACCATTACCGGACCTTCGATTTGCTCTACCGCAGCTCGTTGCTCGGCGTTGAGTTGCTCCAAATTGGACTCAAAATTTTTATTAAAATCAGTGAAATTCTGGCTTTTTTTTGTCATAAATACTAAATTTTTGCAAACTCAAAAGTCCGATAAAATTTTTATAAAAACAAACGGTCGGCAAAACATTGAAAGCCTCACAGCTAATTTTGTCCACAAAAATTCTAAAATTATGTGTATTTTTGCGATAATTCTTGCAACAAAATAAGTAAAACGATGGGACTAATCTACGAGGGAATACTGATGGGTTTGGGGTTGAGTTTTCTCATCGGACCCATCTTTTTCGCACTCATTCAGACGGGCATAGAGCAAGGATTTCGAGCAGGAATCGCCTACTGCACTGGCGTATGGGCAAGCGATACTCTGATGATATTCGGTATTCACATCGGTATTTCCTACATCACTTCGCTGACCCAAAAAACAGGGTTCAACACTACGGTCGGACTCATCGGCGGCATCATCTTGATTGCTTTTGGGTTGAGTTCTTTTTTTTCTAAATCACCCGATTTTGACGGCAAACAAACCATCAAATCGTCGAGCTATCCCGCGCTGTGGCTCAAAGGTTTCGTTATCAACAGTTTCAATCCGGGTTCTATTATATTTTGGCTCGCCATCACCAGCACCGTCGTAGTGCCAAATAATATGGACGGCGGCGACTCTTCTCTTTATTTTGGCTCGCTTTTGAGCGCGCTCGTCGTCACCGATACGCTCAAAGTCCTACTCGCCAAACGCCTCCGCAGCTCCCTAAAACACACACATATAGTATTGCTTCGCCGCGTCGCTGGCGTTGCGCTGCTCATTTTCGGCATCGTCCTCATCGGTAAGGCGATATGAAGGGCGGTAAATAAAAAAAATAATCAAAAAAAATGCTGATTATCAACACTTTAAGTAAAAAATAAAAAATATTTTTCCCTAAAAGTATTGTTTTATGAAAAAAATAAACCTACCTTTGCGCACTCAAAAGTAAGAACGACCAAATGGCGTTCTTTTTTGCGAAAAATGCTTCGGATTGGGCAGAAAATAAACCATTCGTCCAAAAATTTATTTTATTTATAAAAATTTCAATTGTGAATACACTTAGCTACAAAACCGTGTCTGCCAATGCAGAAACCGTAGAGCATAAATGGTATGTGATTGATGCAGAAGGAGAAATCGTAGGTCGCCTATGCTCCAAAATTGCGCACGTACTACGCGGCAAACACAAGCCGTCATTCACGCCCCATGTGGACTGTGGTGACTATGTAATCGTCCTCAATGCGGACAAAGTTCGCTTTACAGGCAACAAAATGGCGGACAAAGAATACCTCAACTATTCCCTCTATCCAGGCGGTTTGAAAAGAACCAAAGCCGAAAGCCTGATGGCAAAAAAGCCACACGCAATCGTAGAAAACGCGGTCAGAGGAATGTTGCCAAAGACCAAATTGGGTCGTGCGATGATAAAAAAAATGTTCGTCTATGCAGGCTCCGAACACACGCACCAAGCACAAAAACCACAGCCGTTTAACTTCTAATTAAAAAAAAATTTATTTTCTCAATATGGAAATGATCAACGCAGTAGGTAGAAGAAAGGCAGCAGTAGCTCGCGTCTATCTTATGAAAGGAGAGGGAAAAATTACCGTCAATGGTAAGGATTATAAGGAATATTTCCCCCAACAACACGTCCAGCACAACGTCACTGACCCGATGGCAACAGTAGAAGTAAGTGCTATTTATGACGTAAACGTAAACGTACACGGTGGCGGTTACAAAGGGCAAACCGAAGCGGTGCGCTTGGGCATCTCGCGCGCACTTCTCAAAGTGAACGAAGAGTTCCGTAAACCACTGAAAGTCAAAAAATTCCTTACCCGCGACAGCCGCGAGGTAGAACGCAAGAAATTCGGTCGCCCAAAAGCAAGAAAGAGCTTCCAGTTCAGCAAGCGTTAATATTTTATATTCGATGGATTTTACTTTCTGTGCAGCACCGCTTTTTTTATTTTTTGTAAAAAAAAAAGCGGTCGCCCAGAAGAAATCCTTTTATTTCATTACAAAAATTTCTAATCATATAATGGAAAAACCTTCATATAAAGAGCTTTTAGATGCCGGCGTACACTTCGGTCACATGAAACGCAAGTGGAACCCAAAAATGCAGCCCAATATTTTTATGGAGCGCAAAGGTATCCACATCATTGACCTCAATCGCACTTCCGACGCGCTCGACACAGCCGCCGCCGCAATGCGCCAAATGGCAAAAGCAGGTAAAAAAATTATGTTCGTCGCCACCAAAAAGCAGGCGCGCGAAATCGTTACGAGAGCCGCACAAAGCGTCAATATGCCTTACACCACCGAGCGTTGGTTGGGAGGTATGATGACCAACTTTGCGACCGTCCGTAAGTCCGTCAAAAAAATGCAGAACATCGAAAAGATGTTGGCTGACACCGCAAACGTCACCATTACCAAGAAAGAACGCTTGATGATGGACCGCGAGCGCATCAAACTCGAAAAAGTATTGGGTGGTATCGCCAACCTCAATCGTTTGCCATCGGCAGTGTTTTTGGTAGATATCTCGCACGAACACATCGCTTTGGCAGAGTCCAAACGCTTGGGCATCAAGACTTTCGGTATGGTGGATACCAACTCTGACCCGACTACCGTTGATTTTGCAATCCCGTCCAATGACGATGCTTCTCGTTCCATTTCACTCATCGTGAACTATATGGTGGAAGCTATTAAGCAAGGTTTGGACGACCGCAAATCACTCAAAGGTGAGGAGGAAGCAACAGCAGCTACCGCAGAATAATAAGGAACGAAGAAAAATATCGAATATTGATTGTTTTAGACCGCTTGAAGATGCCTTCGTATTCTTTCAGCAGCACGGAATGATTTGTATCCAATATTTTAAAACCTAACTTTTTACTTTTTTAAAATAAAATAAAATGAGCGAAATAGCAATTTCGGCAGCAGACGTAAAAAAATTGCGTGATATGACCGGAGCCGGCATGATGGAGTGCAAAAAAGCACTCACGGAAAGCAGTGGCGATTTTGAAGCCGCTATCGACTTCTTGCGCAAGCAAGGTCAAAAGCTATCCATCAAACGCGCCGACCGCGACGCAAAAGAAGGAGTCGTAATGGCTCTTACTTCCGCCAATCGCAACAACGGAATCATTATCCGATTGAGTTCAGAAACCGATTTCGTAGCAAAAAATGAAGGCTTCGTCAATCTGGCGAAAAGCCTTGCAGACATCGCACTCAAAAATCTTCCAGCCAATCTGGAAGCACTTTTGGCTTTGCCTTACGCCGACGGCGTGACAGTGAGCGAAAAAGTAGCAGAGCAAGTCGGCGTTATCGGAGAGAAAATCGAGCTGGCACAATACGAAAAAATCGAAACTGTAGCAGGTGCAGGTCAAGTATTGCCATACATTCACAGTGGTTACCGTGCAGGCGTACTCGTGGCGTTGAACCTCGAAGGTCCAGAATTGGTGGAGGCAGGAAAAGACGTAGCTATGCAAGTAGCAGCGATGAAACCCGTAGCAGTCACGAAAGACAGTGTGAGTGCGGCTACCATCGAGCGCGAATTAGAAATCTACAGAGAGCAAACTCGCGCAGAGGGCAAAGCAGAAGCTATGGTGGACCAAATCGCAAATGGTCGCCTCAACAAGTTTTTCAAAGAAAGCACTTTGCTGTCGCAAGATTTTGTGAAAGACGGCAGCAAGACTGTTGCACAATATTTGGACGGCGTAAAAAAAGGCTTGACCGTTACGGACTTCAAACACGTAATGTTGGGTTAATAAAAATAAAAAAAAGCGATTTCGGTAGTACTCGAAATCGCTTTTTTTTTGTTTATTTGCAACGTCTTGGCGCAGCTCGTAGCGGACAATTTCAAAAAATTAAATTTTGTAAATGCTCATGCTTGAACTAAAAGAACATATCAGCACGCACCCAAACATTATGTTTGGCAAACCAACTATAAAAGGTACGCGAATCCCTGTCGAACTAATTGTAGAAAAATTAGCCTACGGCGAAACAGAACAACAACTTTTAGAAGCGTATCCGCATATTACGCATGAGTCCATTCGAGCCTGCTTGCTCTACGCTGCGCTGTCATTAAAAAATGAACTTGTCATTTTTGTATGATACAATTAATAGCTGACGAGAATTTAGATTTTTCAATAATTAAATCGTTAAGACAGAAAGGGTTTTCAGTAATTTCTATATTAGAAACTTACTCCGGAATTAGCGACGAGGAAGTTTTATCCATAGCCGTAAAAAATAATGCAATACTAATTACCGAAGATAAAGATTTCGGAGAATTGGTGTATCGTATGAAGAAAATACATTTTGGTGTTATTTTAGTCCGCCTTATCGGAATGTCATCTATCCAAAAAATGACGATATGTACGGAATCTATTGAAAAAAATATATACGAAATGCAAAATTCATTCTCCGTAATTTCTTCCCAGCAAACACGAATCAAAAAATTAAATTTTGTAAATGGCAATTAAGTACAAACGCATACTCCTAAAACTCAGCGGTGAATCCTTGATGGGCGACCAAAAATTTGGCATCGAAGCCGATATGTTGAGTTATTACGCCGCTCAAATCAAAGAATTGATAGATATGGGCGTAGAGGTAGCTGTCGTGATTGGCGGCGGAAATATCTTTCGCGGGTTGCAAGCTACCAAGTCGGGCATCGAGCGCGTTCAAGGCGACTACATGGGCATGATGGCGACCGTCATCAACGGAATGGCGATTCAAAGTGCGCTGGAAACTCTGAAAGTTCATACACGACTTATTTCGGCTATCGAAATGAAGCAAATCGCAGAGCCGTACATTCGCCGCAGAGCCATTCGGCATTTAGAAAAAAATCGAGTAGTTATTTTTAGTGCGGGCACGGGCAGTCCGTACTTCACGACCGACTCCGCTGCCGCGCTCCGCGCCAACGAAATCAACGCCGAAGTCATCTTGAAAGGCACTCGCGTGGACGGCGTTTATACCGCCGACCCCGAAAAAGACCCAACCGCCACCAAATTTGATACTATTTCATTCGCTCGCGTCATTTCGTTGGGACTCAACGTGATGGACATGACAGCTTTCACGCTTTGCCAAGAAAACAACCTTCCAATTATCGTTTTTGACATCAATCAGAAAGACAATTTGAAAAGAATTATCGCTGGCGAACACATCGGGACGTTGGTGCAGGGTTAGTAACTCATGTTACGCAGAATATTTTTCTACTAAAATTTCAAGTAGCGTTTTATTCAATGTGATTGTCTTTTCAGACGTGCCTTGTAGAAATTCAAGTTTTTGCAAAAATATTGTCTGGCGAAGCGAAAACTGTTTGAAGTCTGGCGGAGCCGACGAGTATTTTTCG
>JAYWGG010000021.1:0-9594 GCA_043778415.1 Saprospiraceae bacterium | reverse complement strand
CAGCAAATGTTGTTTCCTGCGCCCGATTTGGTGGTAGAAATTCTCTCCAAAAGCACCGAAAAAATAGACAGAGGCGTAAAAAAAATTGACTACGCCGCACACCGCATCGCCGAATATTGGATAATCGATGCCGACAAGCAAAGCATCGAGCAGTGGATTTTGCCGCAATCTGCCACCGCCGAGTACGTTTTGCTCGGCGTTTGGAGCGGCAGCCAACGCCTAACGAGCCACGCCGTCACTGGTTTTTCTATCGAAGCCGCAGCCGCTTTTGATGCCGCCGCCAACCAACGCGCCATGCAAGAACTGAAAAAATAAAAACCGATTTTGAACTTTATGAACCGATTATTAATTCTTCTTTGCGCACTTTTTGGGACGTTTTCCCAGATTTTGTCGGCGCACACGCCTCCAGATTCGATTGACAATAGTATTCGTTTTGAGCGAAATAAGTCGTGGGCGACGGTGTTGCAAAAAGCCGCTTTTTCTCAAAAAATAATTTTTTTAGATGCTTACACGAGTTGGTGCGCGCCGTGCAAGCGAATGGAGCGCGATGTTTTTTCGGACTCATTAGTTGGTAGTTTTTTCAACGAAAAATTTATCAATGTCCGTATGGATATGGAAAAAGGCGAAGGCGTAGCTTTGCGCAAACAGTACGCCATCGAAGCCTTTCCGACTTTTATTTTTTTGAATCCCGATGGTACTTTCCTGCATCGGACAGCAGGTTATCGGACCGCAGAGGACTTTTTGGAGTTGGGGCAAATTGCGCTGAACCCTCAAAAAAATCTGTTAGCCCTTCAAAAACGGTACGACAATGGCGAGCGCAGTCCTGATTTTTTGTATGAGCTGACGCAACAAAAATTTGCCGCCGCCGACGGAAGCCACGCACAATGCGCAGAAGAATATCTGAAAACACAACAAAATTGGAGTGAAGAAAAAAATATTCGCTTCATTTTCAAATTTGTCAATAGTTCTAATTATGTCACATTTAATTATTTTTTGAAAAATAGATTGCGTTTTGAAACCGTCGTCGGGCAGCAGCCTGTGGTAGCAAAAATGCAGGATTTGATTTACCAAAAAATAAACGATACAAAAGAAAAACCAACGCTGGAGCAAGTGGATTCCCTGTTTGCGAAAGCCTATCCCGAGCGCGCGGCGCGGCTTTCTGCCAATTTTCGACTCAATTATTATCGGCAAGCAGGCGACCGCGAAAATTACGCAAAGTCCGCAGTGGCTTATTTTGACAAGTTTGAAGCCGAAGATGCCGCCGAACTCAACGACGTGGCTTGGACTTTTTATAAGGTCATCGAAGACCCCAAAATGCTTGGCGAAGCGACCGATTGGGCAAAAAAATCTATCCGAATGGAAAAAAGTTATGCCAACCTGGAAACTTTGGCTTCGCTTTATTTTAAGAGAGGAAAAATGCGCCGCGCTCGCAAAGCCGCCCAATCCGCCATCGAATTTGCAAAAACCAACGGCGACAATTACGCCAGCATGGAAGCATTACTGACAGAAATTTTGAAAAAATAATGTCTTGTGACTAATCATTTAGAAGGTAGATTAAAAGTGTGACTTAGAAGTAACAACCCAATAAAGAACTATCCGTTTTTATTCGTAATTATTTTCGCAAATTGTATGAACCAAATCTCAACTTTTGTGTATTATTGCACGAAGTTATTTTAATCACCTTATTAATCTATTGAAAAAATGTTGAAACATCTTACAAAATTAGCTTTTGTCTGTGTATTGGTATCGTTTTATTCCCAAAATCTAAATGCGCAGTCTGTATTCGCAGATGCTTATGACCCAAATGTGTCATTTGTAGAGTTCGGCGGCTCGACCAACGCCATTTCTATCGATAATGTAGAAAAATACACAGGCAGCTCTTCCCTCAAAATCGTCGTCCCTGCTGGTGGCTACACTGGCGGCGCAATGGTGGCAGCCGCCGCTCAAAATCTATCCACATACAATGCGGTGACTTTTTGGGCAAAAGCAAGCGGAGCAAAAACTCTCAATGTCGTTGGATTTGGCAACAATGCAGCCACGACCGCTTTGGCAAGCGAATGGAACTCGCTGGCAGTTACTACTTCTTGGAAAAAATTCATTGTCCCAATCGCTAATCCTTCCAAACTAAACGCCGAAACTGGACTTTTTCACTTTGCCGAAGGCTCGGACGAAGGTGTTTACACGCTTTGGTTAGATGATATCAAATACGAAACTTTGGCGGCAGGAATCATCGGAACCCCGATACCAACTATGGCTTCCAGCACCGTCAATACGACGGTCGGCGCGACCGTCGGCGTGAACAGTTTTACGGTAGTTTTTCCTGTGAATGGCACTAACCAAACGCTGAACGTAGCGACTCCAAATTTTACATTTTTGAGTTCCAACGCAGCCGTCGCTTCGGTCAGCAACGCAGGCTTAATCTCCGCCCTTTCGGTAGGTACGACCACCATAACTGCCAAGTTGGGCAGCATCAACGCCGCAGGGTCTATGACAGTCAATGTAGTCGCTGCGACAGGACCTTTGGTTTCTGCGCCCACTCCTACCGCGCCCACTTCGAGTGTTATTTCGCTTTTTAGCAATGCTTACACCAATGTAACGGTAGATACTTGGTCGGCAGTTTGGGACGTAGCAGACGTAGCGGACGTATTAATCGGTACGACCGATAACGTAAAGAAATATACTGGCTTAAATTATGCTGGTGTAGAATTTACTTCCAGCACCATCGATGCGACTTCCATGACGACTTTTCACACCGATATTTGGACTCCCGACGCAACAGAATTTAAGATAAAGTTAGTTGATTTTGGTGCGAATGGCAGCTTCGGTGGTGGCGACGATACAGAGCAGGAATTGGTATTCAACTCGACTTCGACTCCCGCATTAGTTCCCAACACATGGGTAAGTTTTGATATTCCTATGAGCAGCTTTACGGGCTTGGCTTCCCGCGCCCACCTTGCTCAACTGCTTTATATTGCCACAGGCTCGACGGTCTTTGTGGACAATGTTTACTTTAAAGGAACTCCGCAGCCGCCTGTCGGACCGCTTACCTCCGCGCCTCTTCCTACCTATGGTCAAAGTAAAGTAAAATCTTTGTTCAGCAATGCCTACACGAATGTTCCAGTAGATACTTGGTCTGCGGTTTGGGACCAAGCCGATGTATCGAATTATGTAATCGGTACGACCGATTCTGTCAAAAAATATACTAATTTGGCTTTCGCAGGCGTAGAATTTACGTCCAACACCATCAATGCGACCACGATGACGCATTTCCACACCGATATTTGGACTCCGAATGCAACGGAATTTAAAATAAAATTAGTTGATTTTGGTGCAAACGGAAACTTCGGCGGCGGTGACGATTCAGAACACGAATTGAGCTTCAACGCGACCAGCAATCCAGCAATTACCAACAGCAACTGGATAAGTTTTGACATTCCTTTGGCGAGCTTTACGGGGCTGACTTCCAGAGCGCATTTGGCGCAGCTGCTTTTTGTTTCGACCAACAACAGCACCGTTTTTGTAGATAACGTCTATTTTGTGGACCAACTCACAGGAACGCAACAGCTCGAAGCGGTAAGCAATATTTTCACAATGCGTCCGACTGTTGTTTCAGACAATCTTACTATTTTTCTGAATGAACAATTATCTTCGGAAGACGCAAGCGCGCAACTGTCGATCACTAACTTGGTAGGAGCGACGCTCGTACAGCAAAAGGTTGGAAATGATAACATTACACTTGCGACGGGTTCATTTGCTGACGGTATCTATTTTGCGACTGTCCGCAAAGGACGTTTTATTCAGACTACGAAGTTCGTAGTGCAGCATTAGAAGCTGTGCAAGTAGATTTTTATTGAGTTCCAAAATATTTTAAATTTTCACATTCAATCTGGTAATTTTATTATCAGATTGAATGTGAAATAAAAAAAGCTATATGTCAAAATTTGTATATTTCTTATTTTTTTATTTTTTTTGTGCCAATATTTTTGCCCAAAATATTACCGTCACAGGTAAAATCTCCGACGTAGAAGGTACGCTCATCGGTGCCAACGTGGTAGAAAAAAATACTACCAACGGAGTAGTTTCGGACGAAAACGGAGCTTTCAGCATCACTTTGAGCAACAAAAAAGCCATTCTGATTTTCTCCTTCGTGGGCTACAAAACCCAAGAAATTTACGTCGGCAATAAGCTGTCATTAACTGTTTTTCTCGAAACCAACAGCGTCCTAAACGATGTGGTGGTGGTAGGCTACGGAGTCCAGAAAAAAAGTGTCAGCACAGGCGCAATATCAAAAGTGCGCGCCTCCGACTTGGAAAAACTGCCTGTCGTCCGAGTAGAACAATCGCTTTTGGGCAAAACTTCTGGCGTGAACGTAACCACCAACTCGGGCAGTCCCGGCGGCGGCGCGACCGTCCGAATACGCGGCACAACGACCATCAACAACTCCGACCCGCTTTATGTGGTAGATGGTACGCCCATCAACGGAGGCATTGATTTTTTGAACCAAGCCGACATCGAGAGCATCGAAGTGCTGAAAGATGCTGCTTCCAGTGCTATTTACGGCGCGCGCTCCGCCAACGGAGTTATCCTCGTGACGACCAAAAAAGGAAAAAAAGATGTAATGGAAGTCACGCTCAACTCGTATTACGGCGTACAAAATGCCGCGCGAAAACTTTCCCTCCTCAACGCAACGCAATACGGAATTTTGATGAATGAATCTTCCGTAGCCTCTGGCGGTGCCGTACTTTTTCCCAATCCAAATAGCTTGGGCGTAGGCACAGACTGGCAAGATGCTATTTTTACAAAAAATGCGCCCATTCAAAACCACGAATTGGGTATCTCCGCAGGCTCGGGCAACTCTCAATATTATGCCTCCTTTGGGTATTTCGACCAGACGGGAATAGTCGCCTCGCGCCAATCCAGCTTTCAGAGATATTCTGTACGATTCAACTCTACGCACAAAATAAACGACTATATTACGGTCGGAAATACGTTGGGATATTCCAAAAATACGGGTCGTGGCGTTCTCGAAAACAACGAATACGGCTCGCCGTTGAGCCGTGCCGTCAATCTGGACCCACTCACTCCCGTCGTCGAAACTCGCCCGGAAGTTTTGAACTCTCCGACTTTCAAAAATTTCGCAGTCGTCCGTGACGCAAACGGGCAGCCATACGGCATCTCTAACTATGTCACTTCTGAAGTACTCAATCCGTTAGCAGCAATCCAAACCAATCAAAGTCAAGGTTGGGGCGACAAAATCGCTGGTAATGTATTCGCAGAAATAAGTCCGATAAAAGGATTGAAATACCGGACAAGCTACGGCGTTGACTTTGCGTATTGGGGCGACGAGAATTTTTCGCCCGTCCATTACCTCAATTCTTCCAACCGCTTGGACATCAATCGCTACGCTCGCTCCCAAAATCGTGGCATTTATTGGATTTGGGAAAATACGATTTCTTACAACAAACGGATAGCAAAAGACCACAATATTACGCTTTTGGCGGGTACGGTGGCGGATAGAAGTCGCGGCGGCGGGATTTCGGGTTCTGTCCAAGATATTCCAGCCACTAATCTTTCCAACGCGTCGCTCATCTATGCTGTGCCGCCCGATAAACAAGGTTTTGCGGGCTTCGAGTATCAGAGTGCGTTGCTTTCTTATCTCGGTCGTCTGAACTACGATTATGCGGGTAAATATTTGTTTTCTGCACTTTTTAGACGCGACGGCTCACCGAAGTTCGGAGCAAACTATCGTTTTGGAGTCTTTCCGTCGGTATCCGTTGGCTGGGTAGCTTCCGAAGAAAAATTTTTAAAAAATAATTCTGTCATCAATTTCATCAAATTTAGAGGCTCGTGGGGCGTGAATGGCAACGACCAAATCGGCGATTTTAGGTTCGTATCCACCATCGGAGGCTTTCGCAGCTACACTTTTGGTGCTTCCGAAAAGTTAATCAACGGCTCTACTCCCAACGCACTCGCCAATCCCGACCTTCGGTGGGAACAAACTACGCAGACCAATTTTGGATTCGATGCTAAGATTTTTAGGAACTTGACCGTGACGGTGGACGTTTTTAGCAAAAAAACTTCAGGAATGTTGCTCGACATCGCAGTACCCGGCTACGTCGGCAACAACGGACCGGTAGGAAATGTGGCAACTATGGAAAATAAAGGCATCGAACTCGAACTCGGCTATGTGCAGAAAATCGGCAACGTCAATTTTGAGTTCAGCGGCAACGCTTCGCACATCGTCAATAAAGTAACTAATTTGGGTTTGGAAAAGAAATTTTTGGTCGGACAGACTTTCAGTCCGCAAGGATTGGAGATTACGCGCACCTCTGTCGGCGAGCCAGTCAATTATTTCTTTGGCTACAAAACCGACGGTATTTTTCAAAATCAGACCGAAATCAACAACTACAAAAACGACAAAGGCGAACTGCTGCAACCAATCGCTAAACCCGGAGATTTTAGGTTTTTAGATATTTCAAAAGATGGAAAAATTGATGCCGCCGACCGCACGAAAATTGGCAACCCTACGCCGAGCCTTATCTATGGCTTCAACTTTGCCGCTAATTGGAAAGGATTTGATATTTTGGTTTTTGGGCAAGGCGTTTATGGCAACGATATTTTTAGAGCCACTCGACGTTTTGACCTACAAACGTCCAACATGACCACAGACGCGCTCAACCGTTGGACTGGCGAGAACAGCTCCAACACTTATCCGCGATTGATAGCCAACGACCCGAACAAAAATTTTAGTCGCTCCTCCAATTTCTACGTGGAAGACGGCTCATTTTTTAGAATCCGAACCCTCCAGCTCGGCTACACGCTGCCGTTGAGCGTAACGTCAAGAGTCGGCATCAAAAAATGCCGAGTTTATATTTCGGGCAATAATCTCATAACTTTTACCAAATACAGCGGCTTCGACCCCGAAATAGGCGGCAATAGTTTTGGCGTAGATAGAGGATTGTATCCGCAAGCTCGCTTTTTCTTACTCGGCGGAAATGTCACATTTTAAACTAAAAAAATTATTTGTATGAAAAATATATTCGTAAAATCAATTATCTATACTTTCGTTTTTTGCTCTGCTACGGCGTGCAAGAAAGATTTTTTGGAACTCAATCCCATCGGTACCAAATTGGAAAGTAATTTTTATAAGACTGAAAAAGAGGTTTTTGAGGGCATAGTAGCCGTCTATGACGTACTCCAATGGGGCGGCACCAACGGCTGGACTATGAAGCTCGGCTTGCTTGATGCTGCTTCGGACGACTGTTTGGCAGGCGGCAGCGATGCCTCCGACCAACCCTCGTGGGTGGCTTGGGACAAGTTCACGCTTGACCCCAATCTCGGACCGCAGCGCGGACTGTGGAACAAAAACTATACGGGAATCTATCGGGCAAACCTAATTTTGGAGAAGATGCAAGCGAGCGACATCAGCGGTCTTACGGACACCAAAAAAGCGCGCTACATCGCCGAAGTTAAATTTTTGAGAGCTTATTTTTACTTTGATTTGTTGCGGTTTTTTGGCAATATTCCTTTGATAATCAACACATTAGGAGCTGACCAAATCTATAAGCAAACGCAGACTACACCAGACAAAATCTACGCCCAAATAGAAAAAGACCTCAACGAAGCGATAGCCGAAACCAACCTTCCGCAAACAGTCGTTCCCGACGAATTGGGTCGCGTTACGAAGGGCGCAGCTCAAGCCATGTTGGGTAAAGTCATCTTGTTTCAAAACAATACGACGCGCATGGGCGAAGCGGCTACCTTGTTTGAAGACGTTATCACTTCGGGCATCTACCTTCTCGAAGCCAACTACGGCGATATTTTCAAACCTACCAATAAGTTCGGAGTCGAGTCCGTCTTTGAGGTCGTCCACTCCAACGTGCAAAGAGGTGGTTGGGAAAATTTTATCAACGGAACGGAGGGAAACTACAATGTCCAGTTTTTTGGTATGCGGGATTTTAATGGCTCGACTTATGCCAACGGCTGGGGATTTTGCCCTGTCACAGATTCGCTCGTAAATTTTATGCGCACCGACCCACGATTCCAGCACACCGTGATAGACGGTAAAAGTCTGAAAAGTCAAGGTGCAAACTACGCCGCAGGCTACCAAAATACAGATTATTTTATCAAAAAATATACACCACTCCAATCTACAAAAGCAGTCGTCGGAGAACCCGCCCTCAACTGGGGCTACAATATCAAAGAAATTCGCTTTGCGGACGTTCTGTTGATGGCTGCCGAATCATTCGCACGCGCCGGCAACGACGCAAAAGCAAAAACTTACCTCAACAGAGTGCGCAGTCGAGTCGGTTTGCAGGCTACCAACTCCGCAGGCACGGCACTTTTGGACGATATTTACAAAGAACGCAGATTGGAGTTTGCGACCGAAGGCTTGCGCTTTTGGGACTTGGTGAGAACTAACAGAGCCGCTTCGGCGTTGGGCAATCAAGGATTTTTACAAAATAAAAATGAATTTTTGCCTATTCCGCAGCAAGAAATTGACATCACACAAGGCTTAATCAAACAAAATAACGGCTATTGAGAAATGCGTCTAAAATAATAATTTAAAAAAATCAATAACATGAAAAATTCAAAATCCTTAATTTTTGGGATATTTTTTATCTCAATATTGGCAGCTTGTCAGCCAGAAAAAGTCCAAGTCGTAGAATTGCCCAACACTCCGACCGCGAGTTTTGAGATACAACCTACCGCCAATCCCAATAAATTTTTGTTGGTCAATAAAACTGCCGACGCTTTTTTATTCAAGTGGGACTTGGGCAACGGAACGGTCGCCGACTCGAGCGAAGTAGCAGCTTATTATCCGTTCAAAGGAACTTACACCGTCACTTTGAGTGCGTTCAATCGCGGCGGATTCGGAAAAACATCGCAGACTATTACTGTCCAAAACAATGACGCGGCAGCTTGCAGTGGAAATTTTCAGAAATTAACTAATTGCGGCAAAAAAATATGGAAACTTTCCCCGACCGTAGGTGCGTTGAAAGTAGGACCAGACGTAAATTTTTCGACTGTTTGGTGGCAAAATAATGCCGCAGACGTGACGACTCGCCCCTGTATGTTCAACGATGAATACAGTTTCAGCAACACGGGAGTTTTTCAGTATGACAACAAAGGAGATTTTTGGGCAGATACCGACGGCAACGGATTGTTGATTCCTTCCGATATTGCGCCCGTCGCAGGCTGCCAAGCTGCAAGTATTTTGCCCTCCAAATACAGCAGTTGGGGTTCGAGTTCCAATACCTTTTCCGCCACAAGTACGGAGTTGGCGGTGAACGGAACAGGTGCTTTTATCGCTCTCTACAAGGTAGGAAATGGCGCAGAAGTGAATACACCACAAAGCAGCGTCGTTTATAAAATTAAGGAAATTACCAATGATAAATTGGTGCTGACCATCAGCTACGGCTCTGGATTCTGGCAGTTCACGCTGGTACCAAAATAAATAATTTTTAATTTTTTTTAATTTTAAGCAATGAAAAATATGTTTCTATTATTAGCAATCACAACAGCACTTTACTCGTGCGGCAGAGATCCCGTCGCACCAGTTACCAACAATCCGCGCGTGTCCGTCAATAACGT
>JAYWGG010000020.1:0-3187 GCA_043778415.1 Saprospiraceae bacterium | reverse complement strand
AGCACGTCGCAGTGTTGCCACTGCCGTCTGTTGCTTTATACGTCACAATGCTTGCGCCTTTCGGGAATATTACTCCCGTTATATTTACTGCTGCCGTTACTGAAGCCGCTGTTGTATTTGTCGCGCCCGCAGGAGTGATGCTATACATTAGTGGGCTTGCTGGCACCGTGCAGTTGTCTGTTATCGTTGGTGCTTGAGTCGGTGCTGTCCATGTACAAGTACCTGAACCTACATTCGCCACAACATTCGCAGGGCAAATAATAGCCGGTGGCAAATTATCTATCACAGTTATCATTGCTGTGCAACTGTTGGTGTTGCCTGACATATCTGTTGCTGTGAGGACAACTTGATTTAAGCCAATATTTACACACGCAAAAGTGAGCGGCGTTGCCGTTACCGTTACCATGGGGCAGTTGTCAGTAGAACCTGAATTAACATCAGATAGTACGATGGCTCCAGTTCCCGCAGCATTTAGAATTACTGTTGCTGGCTTACACTTTGCTATCGGCGGCTCAACGTCTGCCACTGTGACAGTAAACACGCAAGCTGCTGCTGAAACTACAACTCCTGCTGCGTCAATGATATCTACCGTTACAGTACTAACCCCTTTGTTGTAAGTAATTCCACTTACTGCAGCGTGCGAAGTAGTAGCTGCGACTGATGTAACACCAGTTACGGTGTATCGAATGCTAAATAAGCCAACGCATTGACTATTGACAGCTATCGGAGAGAAGTTTACGAGTGCGGTACAAGCACCAGCGTCTGTCGCTTGCTTGATATTTGCTCTACAATTTGCAATAGTCGGTGCTACTACTACCACATTTACATTGGCTGTGCTTACGCAGGCAGCTGTTGTAACTGGCAAGTTTGCAGCCGGATTGGTTGATGTAAGAGTATAAGTCATCGTACCTGCCACAGTTGGTACTGCTGTCGCTGTGAGAGCAGTGCTGGCTACCAAGCCATTTCCAGTAGTTGCGCTTGACCAAGCGTACGTGAAGCCCGTTGGTGCTGGTAATCCGCCAGGCGTTCCTGCGAGGTTTACTGTGCCACCGATGCACACTGGTGTCGTTGCGTCTAAACTCAATATTGGGCGGTCTTTGACATTCAAAAATACGCGCGCTATACTGATACAATCGTCTGTGGTTGCCGCTGTTCCGTTGTTATTAACTACGCGAACATACACAACTGAACCGCTGCTGGCGGTGTAAGCTGCTGGAGCTGATATTTGCTCCGATGCAGGCGTACCGTTTTGCGCACCCGTGAAAGTTATCCAATAGGTAACTGTTATATTACCCGCAGACGCACTTGGTGAAAGTCCAACTGCTGCTGGGACATTGAACACTGACGTTTGACCGCCAGGATTAGTGGCACAAAGTGTCAATATTCCGTCTGTTACAACTGGCGCACCTAAAATTATTAGTTGGCAAGATGCACTCATTCTCACAACGCAAGCTCCACGGCGCGCTACTATTGTATAATATCCCGCAGTGGTATAAGTTGGGAATGTAATGCCCGCACCCGTCCCCAGAATAGTTGCTATCAAAGAGCCTCCCGTAGGAATAGCTGGTGGTGCTACACTTGGTGCTGTTGCTGTATAATACAAGTCATAACTGACTTGACCTGCTGCTGCAAGTGGTCCTTCCGTAGTAACCAAACCAGGCGTAACGCCAGTGTTGGAAGCTCCGCAAGTATTGGTTACAACCCCGCAAGTCGGTGTTTGTACCGTTGGCGGAGCTGATACAATAATTTGTATTGGAGTACGTGTGCTGACACACGCACCGCAAGCACATTGGGCATATAAAGTGTAAGTACCCGGTGTATTAATATTAAATGTAGCCTCCTGCGCTACCGTAGTACCCGATGTAGGTACAAACGGAGAACCCATACCCTGTTGGGTACCTGCCGTTGGTGCGCTCCACCATGTGAGCGTACCCGGAATAGGCATACCAGGTCCGCAGACTCCTACTGGAGCAAGGCGGTATGTATAGGTAATAGTAGAAGTAGTAAGTACTTGGGAGTCATTTCCAGCTACATCATCGTATCCGTCGTGACCTGTAACAGTTACGGTAGGAGTTACACTTGAATTAGGTGTTCCGCAAGCATCTACACCAGGTGCAGCTACGGAAACTGAACCTGACACCGACCATATATTTGAAGAACCTGGAGGGAAGGCGCAACCTTGACTTAATACCGTAACTCCATTGACTAAAATAGTAACGTCGTCTCCATTACCAGCATTGTCGTTACCATTGATGGTATAAGTGACTGCTGTAACGAAAGCTCCTGCTGGAAGAACTGGTGCTGGAAAAGGTACTGGAACGTTTGCTCCACCGCAAGTATTTGCATTCCCTGCAAATCCAACATTGGCAGCTGGACTGACTGTTACTGTACCCGTAGCTCCCGGAGTTGTACTCGTGGGTGCGCCCATGCCACAGCTTGCACAAGTAGCTGTTAAGCCTGGTGCAGGAAAAGGTCCTCCCTGACATACTGTCACACTCGGTCCTACTATAGGTGCTTGTGGTGCAGGCAGAATATCTACTGTGATAGACCTTGCACAGGAATAGCACTGGCATAGATGCCCGTGCGTACTATTACAATCGCTGCGAGCTACTACCCAATAAGTACCAGAAGCCGTCGGAATAATTGAATTTCCTACCGCAATTTGGCTACCGTCGGCTGGGTTGAGCGGTTGAGTGTTTTGAGGACCGAACCACATATAATCTACTCCCGCCACTGGCGCAGGAACTGTAATGCTTGGCGTAGGGGTAACACCAGAGCAATATTGCAATGCTGTTGTATTAGTGACTGGTGTTGCTGGATTGGCACAAACAGAAATAACGACTGTATCGCGTACACTACAGCCAGTAGAAGGATTGGTATAAGTGTAAACTACTGTATTGTTACCGATATTTGCTGTACCTGCGTTGAATACACCTGTATCAAAGTCAGGGTCTGTGTCTGCCGTCCCATTGTCTGTAACGCCAGGTCCAGAGAACACACCTTCTGGCACGACCGTCGGAGCCATAGGAGCAAGATTCAAAGGAAATGGTCCGAAAGTATTACCACCGCCGGCATTAGTAAAGTTGGCTGCAACAGTACAACCGCAAGAAGATCCACCCGGTCCGTTACAAGGAGGAGCATTGCTGGCTACCCAGTTTGTAAGCGTATTCGTATAGTAAGTTACTCC
>JAYWGG010000019.1:0-3191 GCA_043778415.1 Saprospiraceae bacterium | reverse complement strand
CGGTGCATGAGATGATGCACAGTTGGTTTCAGGGTGTGTTGGCGAGCAACGAAAGTTTGTATAGTTGGATGGACGAAGGCTTTACGAGTTACGCTACTACCCTGATAATGAGTTCTTTAGAAATAAAATCAAAGGGAAATGCAGTCGTGGAAGACCGCACTTTTGAAAGTTCCTACAAGAGTTATGCTGGCTTTCAGGCGCGCGGAAAACCGGAAGCACTTTGCACACATTCCGACCATTTCAATACCAACTCGGCTTATGGCGTAGCATCTTACGTCAATGGCTCGATTTTTTTGTCACAATTAGAGTATATTATTGGAAAAAAAGCATTGGACGCAACCATGTTGCGCTACTTTGAAACTTGGAAATTCAAGCACCCAAATCCGAATGATTTTGTAAGAATTGCCGAAAAACAATCGGGTATGGAACTGGATTGGTACAAGGAATACTGGATAAACTCGACGCATACGATTGATTACGCCATTGATACGGTGGCGCAAGCGGGGCGCAGAGAAACAAAAATTACGTTGAGCCGAAAAGGTAAATTGCCGATGCCAATAGACGTGGTTGTGACAGACGAAAATGGTAAAAAATATTTTTATAACATTCCATTACAACTCATGCGAGGTAGCAAACCCAGTGTAGGTAATTACGAAGCGGCGACGACGGAGGCAGTATGGAGTTGGGTAACGCCGACTTATGAACTTACTGTGCCTATAAAATTTGACAAAATAAATAAAATCGAAATTGACCCTTCTGGTAGAATGGCGGACGTAAAACGTGACAACAATATTTACCTTAAAAAAGAAATTGAGAGCGGAGAATTGAAAAAATAACAGAATTTTAACAAAAAAATAATCCAAAAAAAGAGCCTGCCAGAAACATTCTGGCGGGCTCTTTTTATTCAAATAAATAATTAAAAATTATCGAATCAACAGCATTTCTCTGTACTTGACGAGAGGCCATTCTTCGTCATCTACCAAAAACTCGAGCTTGTCCACTTTCTCTCGAATAGTGTCAAAGTACTCCTCTTTGATGTCGCTGTGGTATTTTTTTGCTCGTTTTATAGTGCTTTCTTCGTTGTTTACCTTTTTTCGGGTGTCAATCATTTTCTCTACATTCTCCTGAATATCCGAACAATATTCTGAAATGCTCTCTATTATGGTCATCGTGGACTCTAAATGCTTCTTTTTCGTCCCAATATCCATCAAAGATTTTACGTTGTTGGCGAGTTTGGTTTGGTATTTTAGTGCCGATGCTATTACGTGATTGATTGCCAAATCGCCCATAACACGGGCTTCAATCTGAATTTTTTTGATGTAATTTTCTAATTCTATTTCGTAGCGAGCCTCCAATTCGCGTTCCGTAAATATTCCGTGTCGAGCAAAAAGTTCCAAATTTTCGTGACGGACATAGACTCCCAATGCTTCAGGAGTTGATTTTATGTTGGATAATCCGCGCTTATCCGCCTCTTTTACCCATTCGTCAGAGTAACCATTGCCCTCAAAAAGTATCTTTTTAGACGACGTGATATATGATTTCAAGACTTCAGCAATGGCAAGTTCCTTTTTTTCGCCTTTTTCTATCCGCAAATCTGTTTCTTTTTTGAACTCTACTAATTGATTTCCGACAATCGTATTCAGGACAATCATCGCCGATGCGCAGTTTGCGGTAGAACCGACTGCTCGAAACTCAAATTTATTTCCTGTAAATGCAAATGGCGAAGTGCGGTTTCTATCCGTGTTGTCCAATAAGATAGAAGGAATTTTATTGATGCCCAACTTCAAATAAACGTTGTCACCTTTCTCGACTTTTATTTCGGATTTATGTTCCAATTCGTTCAAAATGGCTGTCAATTCAGTACCGATAAAGACCGACATAATCGCTGGCGGAGCTTCGTTGGCTCCCAAACGATGTTCGTTTCCGCTTGATGCGATACTTGCGCGCAACAAATCCGCGTGGTCGTGGACGGCTTTTATTACATTCACCAAAAATGTCACAAATCTCAAACTTTCTTTCGGTTTTGTACTCGGTGCCAACAGATTTACGCCCATGTCAGTCCCCAGCGACCAGTTGTTGTGCTTGCCGCTTCCATTGATTCCAGCGAATGGTTTTTCGTGAAAAAGTACTTTTAGAAGGTGTTTTTCTGCCGTTTTTTCCATTACGTCCATCAACAATGCGTTGTGATCAACCGCCAAATTTGCCTCCTCAAAAGTCGGCGCAACCTCAAATTGTCCAGGAGCCACCTCGTTGTGACGGGTGCGAACAGGGATACCCAATTTGAGAGCTTCGTTTTCAAAATCCACCATAAAAGCATTGACGCGTGGCGGAATAGAGCCAAAATAGTGGTCTTCCAACTGCTGCCCTTTGGCTGGCTCATGCCCAAAAACGGTTCGTCCCGTCATCATCAAGTCAGGGCGCGCCTGATAAAACGCCTTGTCTATCAAAAAATATTCTTGCTCAACGCCGAGTGTGGGCGATACTTTTTTACAATTTCTGTCAAAATAATCGCTGACGACTGCGGTTGCAGCTTTGTCCACGAGTGCCAAAGCCTTCAAAAGCGGCGTTTTGTAGTCCAAAGCTTCGCCGGTGTAGGCAACAAACACGGACGGAATACACAATGTAGAGCTTCCTGCCGTATTTTCGATGACAAATGCGGGCGACGACGGGTCCCAAGCTGTGTATCCGCGCGCCTCAAAAGTGTTCCGAATCCCGCCGTTTGGAAAAGACGATGCGTCGGGTTCTTGCTGCACCAATGCCGAGCCTTTAAATTTTTCGATGGCTTTTCCGGTGCTTGGCAAAATGTCAAAAAATGCGTCGTGTTTTTCGGCGGTCGCTCCCGTGAGTGGCTGAAACCAGTGCGTGTAGTGAGATGCGCCTTTCGTAACCGCCCAAGATTTCATGGCGGCGGCTACTTCGTCGGCGGAGTCGCGGTCTATTTTCGCGCCTGACTGGATAGCGAGCGTTATTTTGCTGTACGCTTCTGGACTCAACAGCGAGCGCATTACGTCGTCGCTAAAAATATTAGAGCCGTAAAAGTCCGTAATTTTGTCTGTCTGGATTTTTACGGGAGTTGCGGTTCGAGTTTGAGCCAACTCTAATGCTTTGAATCGAATAATTGCCATTTTTTAATTTTTTGATAAATAGGTTTGATTTCGATGCAAAATTACATTATTTTTTATTAAAAATCA
>JAYWGG010000018.1:0-9752 GCA_043778415.1 Saprospiraceae bacterium | reverse complement strand
TTTCGTTACGATGCACGGCATCGCGCCTCAAATCTGCCTTGTTTTGACCCAAAATTCTGCGTCACAATATTCAGTACCTTATTTTCTCTTCATTCCTTGGAACTCCGAAAAAATATTTTTTCTGTTCCTTAAGAATGTGTCTAAAATAAATTGCTTTACTTTTTCTTCATTCTTTATGTGCGATAAACTTGGAAGCCAAATATTAGTTTGCTCTTTCTTCGAGCGTTTTGAGCAAGCCTGCGATGGTAGAGCCGCCCGACTTGAGCGCGCTGATAACGTTTTTCGCTGGTGACTGCAACAAGCCGATAATTTCGCCTACCAAATCTTCTTTTGATTTCAATTTGATAAGTGTTTCCAACTGGTCGTCACCGATAAAAATAGCGGTATCAATGTAGGCTGCTTTGAGTGCAGGTTTGCTGCCGTCTTTTCTGAACTCCGTAATGATGTTTGCGGGTTCTTTTGCGTTGCTTGTGAATAGGACAGCGGTGTGTCCTTTCAAGGTTTCGTACAATCCTTCGTAGCCTTTGGAGGCTGGTGCTGCTTCGAGTGCCTTGCGAATAAGCGAGTTTTTAACGACTCGCATTTCGACATTTTTTTCAAAACACAACCGGCGAAACTTGTTGATTTGTCCGACTGTCAAAGTGGACGAATCCGTCAAGTAGAAGAACTGGCTATCGCTGAACTTTTCTTGGAGTACAGCGATTTCTGCGGTTTTTTCTGCTTTTGTCATTTTATGATATAAAAAATTTTCGACATGAATGGACTGAACGAATGTTCAGCCTTTTCGGTTTGCCGGAGGTGTTATTTAATTGTTTTTACATCTACTTTGATGCCCGGACTCATCGTACTGGCGACCGTAATGGATTTCATATAGATTCCCTTTGCGGAAGACGGTTTTACTTTGAGTAAGGTGCTGAGTAGTTCTTGCGCATTTTCGGCAAGTTGTGTCGGCGTGAACGATATTCGCCCCACAGAGGAGTGAATGATACCGAACTTATCTACACGGAAGGAAATTTTTCCACCTTTTACGTCTTTCACTGCGTTTGCAACGTCCGCCGTAACGGTTCCCGTTTTTGGGTTTGGCATCAAGCCACGAGGTCCCAAAATACGTCCGATTTTTCCCATCTGTGCCATTACGTTGGGGGTTGCGATGATTACATCTACGTCCGTCCAACCAGCTTGTACTTTTGCGATGAGTTCTTCCAGACCGACATAGTCTGCGCCAGCTTCTCTTGCTTCTGCTTCTTTATCGGCGGTGCAAAAAACAGCTACGCGTTTTACTTTACCTGTTCCGTGCGGCAAACTTACCGTACCACGGAGGGCTTGGTCTGCTTTTCGTGGGTCTATGCCCAACCGTACGTGAACATCTACGGAAGCGTTGAATTTAGTGACGTTTACCTCTTTTACGAGTGCCATGGCTTCTGCCAGTGCGTGCATTTTGGTAGGGTCCACTTTTCCCTCTACCGCTTGTCTTTTTTTAGAAAGTTTTACCATTTAAAAAATTAATTTAGGTGATTAACATTTCGATTTTCTTTATTTAGGAATGCCTCCAAAATAAATTACTTCATTTTAGCTGCGCTCTTTTTGAGGGTATCGAAACTCCCTTTTGTGTAAAAAAAATTATCTACACAGTTTTTATTACCACTGATTATGCCCAAGGCGCGGTGCCTGAAATATTCAAGCCCATGCTTCGTGCAGTACCTGCAATCATTTTCATTCCTGACTCCACTGTAAAACAGTTCAAATCGGGCATTTTGTCCAAGGCGATGGTTCTGATTTGGTCCCAAGTCACAGTTCCAACTTTCTTACGGTTGGACTCTGCCGAGCCTCCCATTCTTGATTTTCCACCTTTGGAAGGCGCGCTCAATTTTGCTGCTTCTGCGAGTTGGATAGGTGCAGGCGGAGTTTTGATGACAAATTCAAAGGTTTTATCCTTATATACTGAAATCAAAACTGGCAGTACTTTTCCAGCTTTATCTTGCGTAGCAGCGTTGAAACGCTTGCAAAACTCCATAATATTGACACCCTTTGAACCCAAAGCAGGTCCAATCGGTGGTGCGGGATTGGCTGCGCCACCCTTTACTTGGAGTTTGATATATACATCTACTTCTTTAGCCATTTTATTAAACTATTAATTTTTATTTTGAATAAACACCAAACCATTAGTGGAAGCTAACTCGAATTTGCGACGCTTGGAGAGAAGTTGCGCAGCAATCGGAACTAATGTCTATCTTTTTTTTACTGTTTTTCTACTTGCATGAAGCTCAACTCTACTTCCGTGCCTCGACCGAAGATTTTGACTACTACTTTCAGCTTTTTCTTGTCTTCGTTCACCTCTTGAATATCTCCTATAAACTCTGCGAAAGGTCCATCTACGATTTTGACGGTTTCGCCTACGATGAACGGCTCTATCAGAGCTACTCCCGCATCTTGGGAAGCATCTACTTTGCCCAGCAAGCGGTTGGCTTCGGCTTGCTGCATTGGTAGAGGGTTTGTTTTTCCCAAAAAGTGTATCACATTTTGGACGTTGCCGATAGCTGCTACTATCTCGCCCGAAAATCTTTGCGGGACTGCCTCGACGAGGATGTATCCAGGAAGAATATTTCTTTCAGAAATAACTTTCTTTCCATTGCGGACTTTGTACACTTTTTCTGTTGGCACGATGACTTGAGGCACAATGTCTTGCCAACCAGAACGTAGAAGTTCGAGGTCAATGCGCTCTTTTATTTTGCGTTCCTTTCCGCTAATTACGCGCAGGGAGTACCATTTTGTTTCTTCCGACATTCAGAAATAGTGTAGATGATTGTATTTAATTTGCGTGCCTTTTGACGCTATTTGCGTGTTTTCTTTAACTGCCCAAAAACACGACCAATTAGATTTCTAACCCAATCCGTAGATGAAAGTCATTCCTTGTTTGGAAATCAAATCCATCAAAAAGATTAAAAATGCTATGATGAGCGATGATATTAAAACCAACACGGTGCTACCTTGTAGATTTTCCCAAGTGGGCCATGAAACGTGTTTCATCAATTCTTCGTAGCTTTCTGATATGTACTGCTTAATTCTTTCCATCTTGTTTCGGACTTGAATGTGGAATATTGAAAAATATTTTTCTTGCACGGGCGGTAGGGCTCGAACCTACGACCTACGGTTTTGGAGACCGCCACTCTACCAATTGAGCTACGCCCGTGTGTTTTATTTTTATACGAGAAAAGTTAAGTATCCCAAAAAAGGGATACTTAACTAAACTTTATTTCTTAAAGTACTGAAAGCTAACACTTTATAAAACATATACAGCTTTGACTTTCAGACTCGTCTGTGCAATTTTCTTATGCAATAATCTCTGTTACTTGACCTGCACCAACGGTACGACCTCCCTCACGGATTGCGAAGCGAAGACCTTTTTCCATTGCTATAGTACTCAACAAAGTTACTTCCATAGAAACGTTGTCACCCGGCATTACCATTTCTACGTTTTCCGCCAACTTACAGTCACCTGTTACGTCAGTGGTACGGAAATAGAATTGCGGACGATAGCCATTGAAAAACGGTGTGTGACGACCGCCTTCGTCTTTGCTCAACACATACACTTCGCACTTGAATTGTTTGTGTGGCTTTACTGTACCCGGCGCACAAATTACCATTCCACGCTTGATTTGGCTTTTTTCAACACCACGCAACAAGATACCTGCGTTGTCACCCGCTTCTCCTCTGTCAAGGAGTTTGCGGAACATTTCTACGCCCGTACAAACAGAGTTGATTGGCTTTTCGTCTTCTTTCATCATTCCGATGATTTCGACTGGATTTCCAACGTTGATTACTCCACGCTCAATACGTCCTGTAGCAACAGTACCACGACCTGTAATCGTGAATACGTCCTCCACTGGCATCAAGAAAGGAAGATCCACCAAGCGTGGCGGCTGCAAAATATCTACGTCGCAAGCTGCCATCAATTCCTTGATTACTTGCTGTGCTGCTGGATCACCTTCGAGTGCTTTGAGAGCAGAACCCTTGATGATACTGATGTTATCTCCATCGAAATTATAAGAACTCAACAATTCGCGAAGTTCCATTTCTACCAATTCCAACATTTCGGGATCGTCCACCAAATCAACTTTGTTCATAAAAACAACGATGTTCGGTACGCCTACCTGACGCGCCAACAAGATGTGTTCGCGAGTTTGAGGCATTGGTCCGTCTGTGGCAGCACAAACCAAAATAGCTCCGTCCATTTGCGCAGCACCCGTGACCATGTTTTTCACATAATCCGCGTGACCTGGGCAATCTACGTGTGCGTAGTGACGGTTCACTGTTTCGTATTCAACGTGAGCAGTATTGATTGTGATACCGCGCTCTTTTTCTTCGGGAGCAGCATCAATGGAATCGTAACTCATTTTCTTGGCAAGACCATCCAGCGACAATACATAGGTAATAGCTGCTGTTAAAGTTGTCTTACCGTGGTCAACGTGACCAATAGTGCCGATGTTAAGGTGAGGCTTCGTCCTTGAGAATGTTTCCTTAGCCATTGTTATTAAATTTTTTTATTTAATGATTGATTTAATTATAATGAATACTGTAAAGTATTAAATTTGACATTTTTTATTTTGCGGTCTTTGCGTAAGCCGTAGCAATATTTGGACTGTCGGGATTCACAGCAAGTGTATGTATTTTCGGAAGCACGACCAAATCCATATCTTCCATCTGAATACATCCCAGAGTCGGCTCATTTCCCATCACGATTGCCCCCGTAAAACAAATCCTACTCTCAAAAACAACTTTGAGCGGTCCTACATAAGGACATTTTCTTACAGAGCCATCTGCTAAAACAACTTCTTTGGTTTCGTACTCATCGAGTGCCAACTGAAAAGCTACGTTGGCTGGCAATACCATATAAATAGAGCCGCTATCCACCAACATTTTCAGGTCCACTCCTTTCGGAGAACTGCCTTTGGCATTTTCTACATAGATGTTTGCACGCGATAAGCCCATAAAATAAAGCGTTTTAGCTGAACTGACAACCTATTGTACTTCAAAAAATGGAGCCGTTGAAGGGAATTGAACCCTCGACCTCTTCCTTACCAAGGAAGTGCTCTACCACTGAGCTACAAAGGCGTAGCAAAAAGTATTTTCTAAAAAAAAATTCCTAAAAAAATACTTTTCATTTCTTCTAATGAGAGCGGAAGACGAGTCTCGAACTCGCGACCTACAGCTTGGAAGGCTGTCGCTCTACCAACTGAGCTACTTCCGCAATACTGAACTAACAAAAAAAGTAAAACACCGAAAAATCTCTACTGCAAGAAATTTACAAGGTACTTTACACTTATTCTTTGTTGGTGGGCAGAGTAGGGTTCGAACCTACGTACTCTCACGAGAACAGAGTTACAGTCTGTCGCCTTTAACCACTCGGCCATCTACCCAAGAAAAAAACGAGCCGGTGGACGGATTCGAACCGCCGACCAGCTGATTACAAATCAGCTGCTCTGGCCAACTGAGCTACACCGGCAATAAAAGATTACTCTTTTTTTCTTATACAAAAACTCTTTCGAGTTCTAAAATTCAATCTACAAAGAACGTTTTTTTTGAAACGACTGCAAAGGTAATGCTTTAAATTTTATTTACAAGCATTTCATCAATTATTTTTTTAATTATTTATTTTAAAATACTAAAAAAATAAACACTTTTTTGCACCGTTTCTCAAAAGCGATGCAAAGGTAATGCCATGTTTTGGATTTTACAAATAATTTGATACTTTTTTTTCAATCTTCGCTTTCGGGTGCCAGACGAACTCGCAAACCGTCCATGTCGGGCGAAATCCGCAGTTGGCAGCCCAAACGGCTGTTGGATTGGACAAAAAATGCTTGGTCGAGCATATCTTCTTCGGCTTCCTTTGCGGCGGGCAGCGCGTGGTCGCTCTCTATATAAAGGTGGCAGGTGGAGCAAAGTGCCATACCGCCGCAAGTGCCTTTCACGGGCAACTCGTATATTTTGCAGAGTTCCATCAGGTTCAGCCCCAAGTCGGTGGGAGCTTCTGTGAGGCGGTCGTTGCCTGCTCGGTCGGTGATAGTAATTTTTATTAGACTCACGTTGTGGTTATTTTACTGCCCGTAATTGTAAAAACGCCATTGCTTTGCGGCAGCGTCGTAGCGAAAGTTATAGGCTGTTTCTTGCTTTTCGGTGGGTGCGATGAGGTTGTAAAAAAATTCTATGCCGCGCACCGTCATTTCGCCTTTGTCGCTGAAGCGAATTTTTCGGGCACGGTCATCGCCACGCTCGCCCAAGCCGTCCAGCGATGCCTCCAATTTAATGTCGGATTTATTCAGTTTGCCGTCGGGCGACAGACCGATGGACACGATGTCAGAAGTCCGCGTTTTGCCTACATAAAGCCGTTTTTGACCCGTCACGTCCGACACTCCGATGCCCATAGCGTCTATTCCGTCCAACATATCTATGACTTCTCCTTTGGTTTTTTCGATGACGAAAAGCCGCCCGACTTCACTTTCGGGAGAAGAATTGGCGACCGATGCGGCATAAATAAGTTTTGTGTCGCAGTCGTAAGTCAATCCGAGCAAACCAAAGGGATTTTTTTCGGGTAAAAATTTTTTATTCGCTACAGAAAATGACGGTAAATTGACGAATTGTGACATTGCTCCACTCATGGGACTGACTCGATAGAGAATATTTTGCTTATCCGTTGGATTGTCCAACACATTTATCATCGGTACGGGAGCTACGAAAACCGCTCCGTCTTCGTCAATCGCTATCGGTCCCATTGCGCCGAATTTTTTCCAACTGGGGTCTTGATAGGTTCTGCTTTCTTTTTTGCTGTCGTTGCTCAATTCGACATATACCAAGCCTTTTACCCGTTTTTCAGAAGTGCTGAAAGCGGCTCTGGCTACGTCGAAACCCATTTTTTGAGTGAATGGCGGAAGCCGCTTGCAGCCGTCGCTTGGAGGCGACAGCACTGCTTGGTAAGGCGATGCGAGCAACAATGCGAAGGAATAAAGAAAAATTTGAATCATAATTTTATAAAAATAAATTTATAATTTGTGACAAAAAAAAAGTAACTCCCAAGCACCTTACGCCCAAAAGTTACATTTTCTGAAAGTGCCCAGAACAAGATTCGAACTTGCACGCCCTTGCGAGCACCACCCCCTCAAGATGGCATGTCTACCAATTTCACCACCTGGGCTTTTTTGCAGCGCAAAGGTAATTATTTTTTTCTATAAATCTAAAAATTAAAAAAATTATCTGCAATTTCGTTTTTTCTCAAAAAAAATACCGATTTTTGGGTAAAATTATCGCAATCTTATTTTAGAAAATATGTTGAAACAATCAAAAATCGGCGGCATCGGCTACTACGTCCCCGCCAAAATCGTGACCAACGACGACCTTTCGAGGGTCATGGAAACCACCGACGAGTGGATTCAGGAGCGCACCGGTATTCGCGAGCGTCGCTACGGCGAAAAACACGTCGAAACTACGACCACGATGGGCGCGCGCGCCGCCGAAATCGCTATCCAACGAGCAAATATCAGCAAAGAAGAAATAGATTTTATTATTTTTGCCACTCTGAGTCCCGACTATTATTTTCCCGGCTGCGGCGTGCTGCTGCAGCGTGAGTTGGGCATCGCGAAGACCGAAATCGGCGCGCTTGATATTCGTAATCAGTGTTCAGGCTTTGTATATGCGCTTTCTATCGCCGACCAATTCGTAAAAACAGGAATGTACAAAAATATCTTGGTGGTAGGTGCCGAAATGCACTCGATGGGCTTGGATTTTTCGACTCGTGGGCGCAACGTAACTGTGATTTTTGGCGACGGCGCGGGCGCGGTGGTCATCCAACCAACCGAAAAAGCAGGACAGGGAATCCTCACAACGCACCTCCACTCGGACGGCACGCATGCCGAAGAGTTAGCGTTTATCAATCCGGGAAGCCACGGCGGCAAGCATTTAGGCAAGGAACAATTTGGCTATTCCGACCACGAATTTGGGGATATTTTCTTCAATCAGCACATGCTGGACGAAGGGCAGATTTTTCCGAATATGAATGGTCCATTTGTGTTCAAAATGGCGGTTCAAAAATTTCCAGAGGTCATCGGAGAGGCACTTGCGAAAACAGGTTTGCAGACATCGGATATTGATATGTTTATTCCGCACCAAGCCAACTTGCGCATCAGCCAGTTTGTGCAAAAAAAATTAGGACTGCCCGACGAAAAAGTTTGGAACAATATCCAGAAATACGGCAACACAACCGCAGGCTCTGTCCCTATCGCGCTTTGCGAAGCTTGGGAAGCGGGCAAAATAAAAGAAGGAGATTTGGTGTGCCTCGCCGCTTTTGGTAGCGGTTTTACTTGGGCTTCGGCGTTGATACGTTGGTAAAACAAAAAAAAACCGCTCGCTCTAAAAGAGCGAGCGGTTTTTTTTTATTTCATCTTGAACGTACCTTTGCCGCACAGGTAGTTTTTGTTGTAAATTTCCAACTCATACACGCCGGCTTGAAGCGTCATGTTGCGGAAGTCATATTTGAGTTTTACCTCCGAATCTTTGTTGGCATAGTCGGCAGAACATTCGGTCGTGTAAGCTACTTCCTCGTTGTTGGGAAGTACTTTGATGCGTCCGCTGCCGCCTTCTTGCGTAGCTATCGTTTCGCCAGTCGGACTGATGACGCGGATTAAAAACCGCTCCGAACCCGGATTGGTGACTGCGTTGGCTTCTGCTTTGAAGGCAATATTGATGCGATTGATGTTGCGCGCTTTCTTGGCATTGTCCTCCGAACCTTTTTTGGTTACTTCTATCGTCTGGATAGTCACGTCTTTTGCTTTGACGACAGAGGCGGCGTTTACTTTTTTGCTCAGCTCTTTTTTCTCGGACTCGAGGGTTTCTTTGGTGCTGGCAAGTGCTTCTTTTTCTTTGGTAACAGACTCTTTTTGCGTCCGCTCGGCTGCCACTGTCTGTGTCAAAGACTCTTTTTCGGAAGTCAGCGTTTGATTTTTATTCGTTAGTTGCTTGTTTTCTTCTTTCAGCCCCGCTATTTCGCCCATGTAACCGTTCACTTGGTCGCGGAGTTTTTTCATTTCGTTGCGGGCTACGTTGAGGTCGCCTTTGACGTTGAGCAAGCCCGAAATCTTATTTTTTTGCGTCAGCAATTCTTCTTTTTGTCGGTCAATCATTTTGTTGAGGTCGGTGTTGCTGGTACGCATCTGGTCGAGTTCGGAGTTGGCTTGCGCATACTGCTTTTCCAACTCGGCTTTCAACTTTTCGGACTCGTCCAACTCTTTGGTTTTTTGGTCAATAACAGTGGTCTGTTGGGTGCTGCCCATGTACTGATAGACGTTCAAGCCTCCGAGTCCAAGCGCGGCAGCTATCACCCAAGGCAGCGACTTTGATCTGGACGAACTGGGTTTTTGGGGTTCGTAGGGCGGCATCGGCGCGCCCATATTTTCGGTTGTACTCATGATAAAAATTGATTTTGGTTTTTTAAAAAATTATTTACTTAAAAAGATTCACACACAAAACGTAACTTGTTTCATACTTATTTTTGCAAAAATATCAATATCTTGTTAAATATTCCTTAAAACTGTAACTAAAATCAATTTTTATATTTGATAATTGCTAATTTTTCTTCAACTTTGTAACATTATCAATCAATAATTTTTCAATATCATGGTCGGCACGACAGTAAAAACTCAAAAAATCGAATCGCCGTCGCAACGCGCGACCGTCGCCGAATACCTAAATATAGAGCGGACGAC
>JAYWGG010000017.1:0-9922 GCA_043778415.1 Saprospiraceae bacterium | reverse complement strand
TTCCGGGCGTTCCAGTCATATATTATGGCGACGAAATCGGAATACCGGGAGCAAATGACCCAGATAATAGGCGTTTTATGCGGTTTGACAGTCTAAACGCCTATGAGGCAGCGACCAAATTAGTGGCACAAAAAGTGTCAAAAATTAGGAGAGATAACCTCGCCATGCAGTACGGCGAATGTGAGGTACTGGCGGCTGACGAACAAATGTTAATCATTTTGAGAACGTATTTTGGCAATTCAACTTTGTCTGTTTTCAATAAAAATATTTCAGTAAAGTTCGTAAATGTGACATTGCCTGAAAGATTGAGAAACAGGAAATGGGTTGCTAATTTTGGTAGTAAAAATAATTTTTCAGACGATGTTATGACAGTCAATATTGCACCCGTTGGCTTTGAAATTTTTACTTCAAATAAATAAACCAGCATGAAAAATATCTTTTTTGTTCGTCACGCAAAATCGGATTGGAGCAATAAAAATTTGAATGACCACGACCGTCCTCTGAATGCTCGCGGAGAAAGAGACGCCAAAAAAATGTCTGAAGTCTTTACTTCATTGGGTTTTGACCTTGATATTTTGTTGTCAAGTTCGGCGGTCAGAACGGAATTAACCGCACAATATTTTTTAGAAACGGCTGGTATAGATAATTCTAAACTGCAAATCGAACCAAGTATTTATGAGTCAAGTGCCGAAAATATTTTTGCAATTATTGCAAAAATTGATAAAAAATACGAAACTGTGATGATTTTCGGACATAATCCTACTTTTACGACCGTTGCAAATTATTTTTCAGATACTTTTATCCAAAATATCCCGACTTGCTGTATTTTTCAGGTAGAAAGTACTGCAAAAGATTGGTCATATTTTAATGCCGATAATTCTAAAATTGCCAACTTGTACTTTCCAAAACAGTATTTTTCTGACGCAAACGACTAAAATCCACCTCGCAAAAACAAACTAAATACGATTTACACTTGTTTTGGGTAAAATAATAACATGAAAATTTCTAAAATTTCGTATTCCTCTGTGCCTCAATTAGCAAAAACAGATGTGGAATATGCCCAGAAAAAACCCTCTCTTTCTCCGTTTTTTAAATATCAAGCCGATTTTAAAAATTTTAAAACGGTAATTGAGGATAAGGCAAAAGAAAATTTCGAGCGCGCTGCAATAGTAGAAGTTCTTCGGGGACAGTATGCAAAAATTGATAAATATGATGCCGTAACTCAAAATATTGAGTCCCTACTAAATGTAAAAACATTCACGGTTGTGACAGCGCACCAGCCATCGCTTCTGTTGGGTCCGCTTTATTTTGTGTATAAAATAATATCGACTATTCGGCTCACTCGACAGCTAAAATCCGCTTTTAGTGACTGCGATTTTGTTCCGATTTTTGTCATCGGAGGCGAAGACCATGACTTTGAGGAGGTCAACAATATCCAACTTTTTGGTAAAAAAATTGAGTGGAAAAATGAAGAATCCGGAGCGGTTGGGTTGATGCAAACCGATAGTTTGAGCGACGTAATTTCGGAATTAGAGCAACTTTTAGGCAGTTCAGAGAATGCTAAATATCTCCTCGAAGGCGTAAAAAATTCTTATGCCGAAGGACAAAATTACTTTGTAGCTACTGCCAAATTGATTAACTATTTTTTTAGAAAATACGGTTTAGTGACATTGAATATGTCCGATATTTCTCTCAAAAAATTATTTATTCCCATACTCAAAGACGAACTTTTGTACCAAACTTCTAAAAAATTAGTCGATGAGAGTATAGAAAAATTATCCAATTTAGGGTTCAAAACGCAAGCCGCTCCGAGAGAAATAAATTTGTTTTATTTACTGCCGCAACTGCGAGAACGGATAGTTTTGGAAGATGGAAAATATAGTGTTCTGAATACCAATCTTGTGTTTACGGAAGCTGAAATGTTGGCAGAAGTTGAGCGTTTTCCTGAAAGGTTCAGTCCCAATGTCGTGCTTCGCCCGTTGTACCAAGAGTTTATTTTGCCGAATTTAGCGTACGTCGGCGGAGGTGGTGAGTTGGCTTATTGGTTGGAGCGAAAAAGCCAATTTGAGCATTATGGTGTTAATTTTCCGATGTTGATTCGGCGCAATTCAGCACTTTGGATAGATAAAAATTCGGCTGGAAAAATCGAAAAATTAGGATTCTCTGAAACTGAAATTTTTGAAAATACAGATAAATTAATTAAAGAATTTATCAAAAAAAATGCAAAAGATGACATTACTTTAACAGACGAAAAAAATGCGTTCAGTCAAATATTTGAACGCATCGAACTGAAAGCCTCCAAAATTGACACTACCTTACTCAACGCAATAGCTGCCGAAAAGGTAAAACAAATTGCCGTTATCAGTCAGTTAGAAGCCAAGCTCACAAAAGCCGAAAAATTAAAACACGAAGTGTCTATCCAACAAATCAAAGCTATCAAAGATAAACTTTTTCCGTCAGGTGGATTGCAGGAGCGGAGCGACAATTTCATGTCTATTTTTCTCAAACAAGGAACTGATTTTTTTGATATTTTGTTAGAAAATTTGGATTGTTTGGACAACAATTTTCTAATTTTTTCTGAATAAAAAATAAAAAAATTATTCTTTTTCCGAAAAAAGTGACAAAAGTTCAGAAATTCGATTTTTCAACTCTTTTCTGTGGATAATAAAGTCTAAAAATCCGTGTTCCAACAAAAATTCAGAGGTCTGAAAGCCCTCTGGAAGTTCTTTTTTGATAGTTTCTTTGATGACTCGCGGACCCGCAAAACCAATCAAAGCCTCTGGTTCTGCGAAGTTTAGGTCGCCCAACATAGCGTAGGACGCGGTCACGCCACCGGTAGTGGGGTCTGTCAGAAAAGAAAAAAATGGAATCCCTGCTTTGGAAAGTCTGGAGAGTTTGGCAGAAGTTTTTGCCATTTGCATCAAAGAAAAAGCGGACTCCATCATGCGCGCGCCGCCCGACTTTGAGATAATCATAAACGGTATTTTATTCTCCAAACAATAGTCACACGCCAAAGAAATTCGCTCTCCAACGACCGAACCCATCGAACCACCAATGAATTTGAAGTCCATACAAGCAATTACCAAATGTTTTTTATTGACTTTTCCCGCTCCGACTTTAATCGCATCGGTCAATTCTGTATTTTTATACGCATCTACTAATCGGTCAGGATACGACTTAATGTCCGAAAAATTGAGCATATCTGTCGCCATCAGGTTCTCAAACATTTCGGTAGGTTCTGCATCAAAAATTAAAGAAAAATACTCTTCAGACCCAATTCGAGTATGAAAATCACACTTTGGGCATACAAAACTGCTATCTTTCAACTCCTTGTTGGTACTCATTTGTTTGCAGCGTTTGCATTTGTACCAAAGTCCGTCTGGAGTTTCTTTTTTATTCTTCGTGGCTGTTTGAATGCCCTCTTTAAGTCTGTTGAACCAACCCATGAAGTTTAATTTTTAATTCTTAATATTTTGTTAAAATTTCTTACGACGTATGCTCTTTTACCGTTCTAATAAAACATTTTACTTGCTCGAGGGGCGTGTCCGGATATACGCCATGTCCCAAATTCGCTATGTGTGGCAAGCCTTTGAACTGAGCAAGCATCAATTCTGTATTTTTTTGCACCGTTTTTACGTCTGCATAAAGACAACAAGGGTCTAAATTTCCTTGCAGACATTTTTGAACACCTACCTTTTCTCGTGCAAATTCTGGACTAATATTCCAATCTAAACCGATTGTGTGACACGACATTTTACTAAAGTCTTCTAACGCAAACCACGCTCCTTTTGCAAAAACTGTTTTGGGAGTTTCAGAAGGTAAATTTTCTAAAATTTGGTGAATATATGGCGACGAAAATTCCGCATATTGCTCTGGCGATAAAATCCCCGCCCACGAATCAAATATTTGAACTATGTCACAACCTGCTAATATTTTATTTTTTAAATATACTATCGTAACGTCCGTAATTTTTTGTAAAAGCTGATGGGACAAAATGGGGTTGGTATAAAGCATTTTTTTCGCTTTCGAGAACGTTTTGCTGCCCGAACCTTCTACCATATAGGCGAAAATAGTCCAAGGCGCACCCGCAAACCCAATTAAAGGCACTCGCCCGTCAAGCTCTTTTTTAGTGATTTTAACAGCTTCGTAAACGTAATGAAGATTATCAACTGCTACCGAAGTATCCAATAATTTTTCTATATCTGCCTGTCTTTCAATCGTTTGTGGAAACCACGGACCTTTTTTTTCTTGCATTTCGTAAGTCAAACCCATCGCTTCGGGAATAACCAAAATATCCGAAAATATAATCGCCGCATCTACTCCCAACTCGTCAACGGGCTGAATAGTAACTTCGGCTGCCAAATGTGGGGTTTCGACTAATTCCTTGAATTCTTTTAATTTTTCGCGTATCGCACGGTACTGCGGCAGTATTCTTCCCGCTTGGCGCATCAACCAAACAGGCGTTCTTTCGGTGGTTTCGCCGCGCGCAGCCCTCAATATTAGGTCATTTTGTATCAAATTCATACTGCAAAATTAGTCAAACAGAATGATTTTTTTGCATTTTTACAAAAATGTTGGAATTAAAATATGATTTAGGAATGCGTCCAAACTAAAGTACCTATTTTCTCGTCATTTCCTGTCGAAAATCGTCTATTTTTTAGTTTTATTAGGCAATACAGGTGACTTTATTTTATTTTGTTTGCCTATTTCGCCGTATAACTGCTTGGACATTTTGTTATAAGCGAGGGCAGCTTCTTCGGCGGTATCGAACATACCTATATGAATGGATTTTTTATTGACTGAAATAACGGCTCTAAAACGATTATTCTCTTGATAAACTCCCGTATAACCAATTCTACTGCTTGTCTTTCGCTGTCTGCTCGCTACAGAGCGAGAACGCCAATGTAGATTTTCAACTCGACAATCCAACTTGTTGTTATTTTTGGCTCCGACCAAATTTTCGGAGGGCAAGTTGTCGCTTTCCAAAAACTTTTCAGCTATATATTTATGTAGGTAAATAGTTTCGGTCTTGTAGGTTTTATCCGCCTTTCTCCAAGTTTTTTGGAACACTACGCAGCCACTGGAATGTAGGCGCAGGTTGCTCAAAAACTGTAAGCCCTTAAAATATTCGTCATTTTGAAAAAAGTCAAAGACATGGGCGTCTAACAACACGGATTCTTCCGCATTTTTTAATCTTACTTTATAGGTCACTCGAGCTTTTTTTAACAGATTTTACAAATTAATTACATATACAACGGCGTAAAATTAATTCCTTTTGTCAAATAAACAAGATTTTTGTTATTTTTTTAATTTTATTTAATTTATTCTGCGGCAAACGACTCAAAAAAAGCCTTCCAAAGACAGGCAATTATATTTTTAGCATACAGTTGAAACCCCAAATTTTATGCTGTTAATTTTTAATCCTAAAATAGGTATTAATAAAAAACAATGGGCTAACTTTTTAGGAACGCGTCCAAAATAAGTTACTGTATTCTGACTTGTCTTTTGGGTCACAATATTCAGTACCTTATTTTCTCTTCATTCCTTAACAACTTAATGTGCCGCCGAAGTATCTACTTTCGCAGTGGTTTTTAGTTTTTTTGTAAATAAAACAAGCGGCAAGCAGCAGATAAAAAATATGCCGAGGTAAAGAAAAATGTCAATATAGGTAAGCAAAAAAGACTGTTTTTGTACCGTGTATTCGAGGGCGGCGTTGCCCATTTGTTGTGCTTTGTCCAAAGAAAAATTGCCTCGACCCATGAAGCCATTGGTGTAAGTGTTGAGGCGTTCTGCAGTATTTGGGTCGTATGCAGTGATGTGGCTCAAAATATCGCTGCGGTGCTGCGCAATGCGGCGTTCTTGAAATACGGACACCAAAGCTACGCTGAACGAGCCGCCAAGTTGCCGAATCATGCTCGTCAGACCCGACGCTTGCGGAATATCTCGGGGCGACAAACCCGTGAGCGCAAGGTTGGTCAATGGCACAAAAAGCATTCCCAGACTGAAACCACGCAGCAGCAGGGGAATAAAAAAATCGCTATCGCTCGCTTGAGGTGTCATAATACTTTGGGTGTAAAAAGTGAACGCCGCAAAGCCCAAAAAGCCAAAAACAATCATGCGAGTCGGCGGCACTCCTTTTTGCAACATTCCGCCTACCATCGGCATCATCATTCCACTGAATAAAGCTCCCGGAAGCAGCGAAAGTCCCGTCTGCAACGCCGTAAATCCGAGAAATCTTTGCGCAAAAACTGGATAAATAAAAACCGAAGCGAACAATCCAAAGCCCAAAACAAAGGACATCACGAGTCCGATACCGACATTTCCCTTTTTGATTATACTCAAATCTACTATCGGGTTGGGCGTGGTGAGTTCGCGCCATATAAAGCAAATAATACCGACGACGGCAAGAATAGCAAAGAACGTAATCGTTTGAGAGTCAAACCAATCTTCGCGGTCGCCTTGCTCGAGGACGTATTGGAGAGAACCAATTCCCGCCACCAAAAGAGCCATTCCGAGCCAGTCAATCGTCCCTGTATTTTGTCGAAATTGAATTGGTTGGTTGCGTATGTACTTGATAGTCAAGATAGTAGCGACTATTCCTATCGGTATATTTACATAAAAAATCATGGGCCAGTCAAAATTATCTATCAAATATCCGCCCACCGTAGGTCCGAGCGTAGGACCCATAATAACTCCCATACCAAAAAGTGCAGTAGAAAGTCCGCGCTGCTCGGGCGGAAAAATCTCTACCAAAATGGATTGCGCCGTAGCGAGCAAAGCTCCTCCGCCTATCCCTTGTATAAATCTAAAAAACACCAATTCCCAGATACTGGTAGAGTTGCCGCACAAAATGGAGGCGACGGTAAAAATAATGACCGAACCTGCGAAGTAATTTTTTCTACCGAAAAAAGATGAAAGCCAGCCCGCCATCGGTACTATAATGACATTGGCGATGCTGTAAGCCGCGATGACCCAACTGACTTCGCCGAGCGTAGCACCCAAATTACCCATCAGTTGGGTAGTCGCTACATTGACGATGGACGTGTCGATAAGCTCGAGCAAAGCGCACAAAATGACGGTAATGGTAATGATGGCACGACGAAAACCGTATTCGACCATGCTGTTCGGATTCTGTTCCATAATGATAAAAATAGTTGAAATTTATGTCACTGCGTAAATTGTCACGAAATCAGCTTTTTAGTTTATTTTTAGTTATTTATTCGGCACCACGACTTTTACATTCATGCCTACTCGAAGCTGTTTACTTTCCTCCGACTGGTCGGTCAAAACGATTTTAACGGGGATTCGCTGAACTACTTTTACGAAGTTTCCACTTGCGTTATCGGGTGGCAATAAAGCAAATTTTGCGCCTGTGGCAGGAGAAAAAGACTCTATTTTTCCATCAAAATTCTTTTCGGGAAAAGCATCAACTTTGATTTTGACGGCTTGTCCGACCTTCATTTCGGTGATTTGAGTTTCTTTGAAATTAGCGATAACCCATATATTTTTTTCGTCCACCACTGCCATCAGCGACTGTCCGACATTGATAAATTGACCGAGTTGAACATTTTTTTTCGTAACTGTCCCGTCACAAGGTGCTGTAATTGTGGCATAAGAAAGCTGCAGCCGTGCAAAGTCCAAGTCTGCCTGCCGCTGCTCTACTTGCACCCTTGCGAGTTCGGTTTGTTTGCCCGTTGCGCCAGCTTGTATTTGTGTGGCTTCTTCTTGTTTTTTTCCACCCATTGCTTGCTTCTTTGCGACTTCCGCTTGTCTTTTGGCGACTTCGATTTGCTTTTGAGCGACTACTAATTGAGCGTCCGCGCTTTCTTTTTCTGCCCGCGCGTTGTCGAACTGCTGCAAGGTAGCTGCTTTGGCTTCTAATAAATTATTGGTGCGCGCAAACTCCTGTCCAGCTTTCCAAACTCTTATTTTCGCTGACTCGAATGTTGCGTTGCCGATTTCGATATTGGCGTTGGCGGTTTCGATTCCTGCGTTGGCGGTTTCAAAATTTGCTCGAGAAGTTCCCACTCCAGCGTTGGCAGTGCTTACATTGGCTGTCACAATTCCGACATTTACTGTCGCATTTTTAAGCGCGATTTCTGCTTGTTTTACTCTCAACACCAAGTCACGGTCGTCAATTTTGAGCAGTGTATCTCCTTTTTTGACCAACTGATTTTCGGCTACTTTTATCTCCGTCACATAGCCCGACGAGCGAGAGGCAACAGGGCTAATATTAGCTTCGAGCTGCGAATTTTCGGTGTCTTCGTTGTGAAGTGCGTAATTTATTTTATTGAACGCAAAATAAGCTCCAACGAGCAGCACGCCACCCAATATGAAAGGCAAGATTTTTTTCTTTGGCTTTGGGGTAGTTATATTATTGTCCATTCGTATTTTTTTTGGATAAAATTTTAATAAATTGGTAATGTAAAATTAGGGTATGGAGTGAGGCAAAATTATTTTCCGAGTGCTTTTTGATATTTTGCCCAAGCCAAACAAATGTCAATTTTTGCCAACTGCACATTTAATTTTGCTTGCAAATAAGACACGTCTGCCTCCATCAAATCCGTAATAGTCGCTACATTGTTATCGAATCTATTTTTTGTAACTCTTTGGTTTTCAGCATATTGAGAAACAGATTTGGCAGCAATTTCGAGTTTTTGTTTGGTTGCTTTGAAAGAATTAAGAGTCGAATAGGTTTCTATTTCGATATTTTCATTCAGCAATTCCAAAGATGTATTATTTTGCACCAAATTTAATTTGGCTTCTTCTACTTGAAATTTATTGGTGTAAATGGACGACAAATTATAGCTCACATTCAAGCCCAAATCCCATGTATCTTTGAACTCGTCCATTTGAGGAAAAACGCGTTGATTCGGACGATTGTAGTAGTAATTGCCGCCCACCGTGACAGTCGGGTAATAAGAACCTTTTGCAATTTGTATATTTTTTTCGGCTGCCGCAATGCGAAGTTGCTGCGCTTGCAGCTCGGGACGCAGTTTTTTGTCAGTTACTTGGTCGTTTTCTAAAAACTCCTGCGTGGTAGGCTCGATTGGTGTTGCTTCCGAAAGTCCGAGTAGTTTTGCCAAATTATAATTGCTGATATCGATGTTATTTTCGAGGTCAATCTGATTGCTGAATGTCGCATTTTGTACCAATTCTACTTTCAGAACATCGTTTTGAAGAGCCACACCTTGCGCAGCAAGATTTTTGACATCTTTCAACCTGCTTTCTATCAGTTTTAAGTTCTCCTGAATTAAACTGCGAGAAATTAACAACTTTTTATGCGAAAAATAAGCATTAGCAATATTTAATTTGGCTTCGTTTTTATCTTTTTCGTAATCCAACTCCATTGCTGTATTCAGATACTGATTGAGTTCGAGCGTTTTCAACGCCCGAAAGCCTGAAAAAACGACTTGCTGCGCCGACGCTCGAAGGTTGTACTGATTGAGGATTTGGGGATTGAGCGTGGACTCGCCAGACGGAAATCGGACCACAAAAGGCTGTACGTTATCACTCAAACGAGTATATCCAGCGTTCAGATTAAAATTTGGGATTTGTAGATTCCAGAGTTCCTTGTACTTTATTTTGGAGAGATTCACTTTCAGCGCGCTTGTCTTTAGCATTTTGCTATGTGATATTCCTTTTTCAATCGCCTCCTCCAGCGTTATCGTTTGGATAGTTTGAGCTTTCAAATAACTGAACAGAAAAAGATAAAAAAGAGCAAGAATATAAGATTTAGACCTTCTAAAAACGATTTTCATTTTTGACTTTTTGATATAAAAACGCAAAGATAACAAATACTTTTTTACTTAAATTTATATTTTTCTAATATCACCCTTCCCAAAAAAACAAACGCCTCCGACTGTTTCCAGTCGGAGGCGTTTTGTTGTTTTGCTTTCGCAATATAGATACTTTATTTCTC
>JAYWGG010000016.1:0-9942 GCA_043778415.1 Saprospiraceae bacterium | reverse complement strand
GGATTAAATGTTTATAAAAGACAAATGCCCTATATCTGCGACCCCTTCGGGGTCGGACGCGATGTACCATATATTTTTCTATAAATGTTTGATGCCTTTGGCATCAGGTTGTAAAATTGTTTTTTTACTTAATAACTAATAATCACACAAAATTTAGGCGGCAAAACTGGAAACTTTCCATTTTGCCGCCCAAGTTTTGTTTTCCAGCCTTTTTTTCTTTTTTTTTCTTAAAAATGACATTCTGTTCTCTTGCCATGAAAAAAATATTGACCGTTCTCGCCTTCCAATGCCTGATTTTGGCTTCGCTTTTTTCCAAAAATTTTACTTTGAGCGGCACACTCCGCGATAAAGATACCAACGAACCACTCATCGGAGCCAATATTTTGGTCGGCACTTCGGGCGCACTAACAGACTATGACGGCAGCTTCACACTGTCGCTCCCCGAAGGAGAATACAACGTAAAATTTTCCTATGTTGGTTTTATTACCGCAGAGCAGACCATCAGCCTCGACAAAGACCTCCAAGTCGCCATTTATTTGAGTCCTATCGTGATGAACGAAGTCGTCATAACCGCAGATATTGCCAAAGAACGAGAAACTCCTGTAGCTTTCTCTAATATTTCGACGCTCAAACTGAAAGAAGAACTGGCTTCGCAAGACCTCCCAATGATACTCAACAGTACGCCCGGAGCTTACGCCACTCGCTCGGGCGGCGGAGAAGGCGATGCGAGAATCAATATTCGCGGCTTCAACCAACGCAACGTAGCAGTCATGCTGGACGGAGTCCCCGTCAATGACATGGAAAATGGGCAAGTCTATTGGAGCAACTGGGCTGGCTTGGACAACGTGACGCAGACGATGCAAGTGCAGCGAGGATTGGGCGCGTCCAAACTTTCTATTCCGTCCGTCGGCGGCACTATCAACATTCTTACCAAAGGAATTGACTCCAAGCGAAGCATAGATTATCAGCAAGAAATCGGCAATAACAACATGAGCCGCTTCGCGTTGAGCGTCACCACCGGGCGAATGAAAGGGAATTGGGCGGTTTCGGCAATGGGTTCTTTCAAGCAAACCGACGGCTGGGTGGACGGCACTTACTCCAAAGCATTCTTTTATTACCTCCGAATAGACAAACAAATCGGCAAACATTTAATCAGCTTGTCGGGATTGGGCGCACCACAGACACACGGACAGCGAGCTTTTACGGGAGCTATCGGCACTTTTGATTCGGGCATTGCAAAAGAATTAGGTGTCACCAACACGCAACTTGAATCGAGTTCTTACGGAGTGCTTGGAATCAATCGCGGTACCAAATATAACCAATTTTGGGGCTATCGGGACGGCAAAGTTTTCAATACCGCCGAAAATTATTTTCACAAACCACAATACAGCTTTCGCCACAGTTGGCAGCCCAACAACCAATTTTTTTGGTCGAATGTAGCTTATCTTTCTATCGCGCAAGGAGGCGGCACTTCACTCGGCGGCGACGGAATAGATGCAGGATTTTATGACAAAGACGGGCAGCTAAAAATAGACTCGATGGTCAAATACAATGTCAATAAAGCTTTTGGCAAAGAAGCCTTCGAGTCGCGCCGATTTATTCGCAGCAGCGTAAACAACCACTTTTGGTACGGCTTACTTTCTACCGTCAAGTACGATGTGAATAAAAATTTATCGCTTTCAGGCGGCTTGGACGGACGGATTTACAAGGGCGACCACTGGCGCGAAGTGCGCGACCTGCTGGGCGGAAATTTCGGTTACGACAACACCAACGGCAACGCAAACGTCATCAGTTCCAAAAATAAATTAGTCGTAGGCAGCAAATACGAGTTCAACTATCGGGGCTACGTTAATTGGGCGGGAGTTTTCGGATTAGCAGAATACAAAAAAAATGACTGGACTGGTTTTTTGAACGTTTCGGGCGCGATGGTCGGCTACAAAATGGACGATTACTTCAAACCCAAAGTGGTCACGCTCAACGACTCGGTTAGTTTTCAGGTGACGGCATCTGCACCCAAAACCTACGACGGCATTACCTACACCATCAACTCTCCTGAAGCAAAAATCCAATCTATCGGCTGGATAAATATACCCTCTTTTACCATAAAATCGGGCGCATCTTACAACATCGACGACCACCACAGCGTGTTCGGCAACATCGGCTTGTTGAGCCGCCCGCCCCGATTTGCGAATGTTATTTACATCAATCGCAATGGCAGGACGGCTGCTCTTGCCGCCAACTATGACAACGAAAAAATCGCCGCCGTAGAGTTGGGCTACAGCTACAAAAGTAAAATATTCAGTGCCAATCTCAATACTTACTATACCGACTGGCGCAACAAACCATTAGAAACCCTCTACCGCACGTCCGACGGCGACGCAGTCCCCTACAATATTCCCGGCATCAACGCTCTACATAAAGGTATTGAGTTGGATTTTGCGTACCGAGTCACACGCAATCTGACCTTCGAGGGCTTGGCATCTATCGGCGACTGGCGTTGGAACTCGGCTGCCAAAGGCTCTATCGTCATCAACGGCGTTTCCAACGGATTCGAGTTTGACGCAAGAGGAGTGCACGTAGGCGATGCCGCACAAACACAATTCGGCGCATCTATCCGCTACGAACCCGTCAAAAGACTGTATATAAAAATAAAAGGCACTTATTTCGACAGAAATTACGCCAACTTCAATCCCGAAGGATTGAATAATGCAAACGCAGGACGCGACTCGTGGCGAATGCCCGCCTACTCAATGTTCGACTTTCACAGCGGCTACAATTTTAAAATGTGGCGAACTTTGTTTGAGATGCGCCTCAACGTCCTGAATGTATTGGACGGTCGCTACATCGCCGACGGCGTAAACAACGCGCAAAACACCTTTGGCATAACCTCTGCGAACTATGACGCTGCCTCCGCAGCCGTCTTTTTTGGTCTGGGAAGACAGTGGAGTTTGTCGTTGAGAGTAAGTTTTTAGCGGGCGCAAGATGCTACAACAAGAATTTCAACTACAAGTCGGCGACAGATTGGTTTCGTATTCGCTGGAGTTTGCACGGCGGCGGACGATGTCTATTGTCGTCCAGCCCGACTTGCGAGTGGTAGTAAAAGCACCGATTTTGGCACCGTTGAGGGAAGTGTTGGAGGTCGTCCAGAAGCGCGGTCTATGGATTGTGAAGCATTTGGAACTCATGGAAAAATCCCCACGAGCACTGATCAGCGCGAAAAATTGGGCGGACGGCGAAGCTATTTATTTTCTCGGAAAAAAATTTACGCTTCGACTCCGCGCCGGCAGCAAGCGAGCGGTAGATGTCCACGACGACGAAATTTTTGCGACCGCACCTCAACTCCCCGACGCTGCGCTTGCCGAGCGAATGGTAGAAACTTGGTATCTGGCGCAAGCCAAACTAATTTTTGCGGAGCGTCTAAAAAAATACGCCTACGTCCCACAAATGGAATCCGTACAAGCCGTCAAAGAATTGCGGGTCAAACGCCTCCGTCGCCGTTGGGGAAGTTGCAGCTCCACAGGCAATATTTTGCTCAACACGCACCTCATCAAAGCTCCGATGGAGTGCATCGATTATGTGATTATCCACGAGCTTTGTCACCTCAAACACATGAACCATAGCAAAAATTACTACGCCACACTCGCCAAGTATTGTCCCGATTGGAAACTCTTAAAAATAAAATTAGAGGCTGCCGCAAAATAAATCGCTGTCATAAAACATTTTTACCCCAAAATCCGTTATTTTTGCACTTCGAGGAGTGGAAAGATATAGCGTAGGCTCCTTTTCTTCATTCCTAGTGTAATTTTACTTTTTAGCCCATTCTTTTTAAAATAAAAAAATATGATAGCAACTGCCATTGAAAAAATGAGTGCCGTAAAAAGCACCAAAACTGACCTTTACGAAGGTCACGATTACTTTGCGATTGACGAACTTTTGACCGACGAACACCTGTTGGCGCGCGATGCTGTCCGTGCTTGGGTGAAGCAAGAAGTCAGCCCAATTATCGAAGGCTGCTCCGATAGGGGCGAATGTCCGAGCCACCTGTTCAAAGGTTTGGGCGAAATCGGTGCTTACGGACCGAGTATTCCGGCGCAATACGGCGGCGGCGGCATGGACGAAATCTCCTACGGACTCATTATGCAAGAGTTGGAACGCGGCGATAGCGGTATTCGCTCGATGGCTTCGGTACAAGGTTCGCTCGTCATGTTTCCGATTTATAAATACGGCAGCGAAGAGCAACGCCGAAAATACCTGCCCAAACTCGCTACTGGCGAACTCATCGGCTGCTTCGGTCTTACCGAACCTGACTACGGTTCCAATCCGTCGGATATGATTACGAACATCAAAGACGACGGCGACTGCTATATCCTCAATGGTGCAAAAATATGGATTACCAACTCACCAGTGGCTGACATTGCGGTCGTTTGGGCAAAAGACGAGCAAGGAATCATCAGAGGCATAATAGTAGAGAGAGGCATGAAAGGCTTCACTGCGCCCGCCATTCACGGAAAATTATCGCTTCGTGCATCTATCACGGGCGAATTGGTTTTTGAGGACGTGCGCGTACCAAAAGCCAACTTGCTGCCCAACGTGCAAGGACTCAAAGGACCACTCGGCTGCCTCTCGAAAGCGCGCTACGGCATCGCTTGGGGAGCTATCGGAGCGGGATTGGACTGCTACGACGCAGCGTTGCGCTACTCCAAAGAAAGAATCCAATTCGGAAAACCGATTGGACAATTTCAGCTGACGCAAAAAAAATTAGCCGAAATGATTACCGAACTCACCAAAGCACAACTCATGGTGTGGCGACTCGGTACATTGGCAAACAAAGGCAAAGCCACGCCCGCACAAATATCAATGGCAAAACGGAACAGCGTCATCACGGCACTCGATGTAGCTCGCGAAGCCCGTCAAATACACGGTGGTATGGGCATCACCAACGAATATCCGATGATGCGCCACATGATGAACCTCGAAACGGTGCTGACCTACGAAGGCACTCACGACATACATTTGCTGATTACAGGCATGGACGTGACGGGCTTGAATGCGTTTAAGTAAGAGATGGGGAACAATAAAATAATGCGCTATGTTGTTAGCGAAATTAGACAATGAAGTCATTTTCAAAAAAGCATTCAGCGACCCTGATGTTTTCAAAGCGTTTGTGAAAGACATCACGGGCGTTGAAATGGATATGTCTAAAACGAAAATAGAAACAGAAAAACGCTTCAGCCCCAAAGTCGGAAATATTGATTTCAAGTTGGATATTTTTGCGCAGGACTTGGAGGACAGCGTTACTATCGAGATTCAAAGAGTAGAATATGACTACCATTTCGATAGATTCTTGCATTATTTTTTGATGACCATCGCAGAGTTGCAGCGCAGCTCTGCCGACTACAAGATTAGTAAAACCGTTTACACCATCATCGTATTGACCGCCAAATATTCGATTAGTCAAAAAAATGGATTGCCTATTCAAGACGAAGTTCTAATTTCGGACATGAACCCAAAAAACTTGCGTGGAGAAGAAATAGACATCTATGGACATAAATTGTTTTTCTTAAATTATCATCACAGAAAAGACGACACACCGCAGGAATATAATTTGTGGTTGGACTTGATGTACCAAAGTATTCACCAGTCTGCAAAACCTAACTTGGATTTAAAAAATCCGATAGTCCGACGAGTGGCAGATTTGATTAGTGTGGACAATCTTACTGCAAAAGAATTAGCGGCAAGTAAAATAGCAGAGGGCGTGAAAATGGCTAAAACGATGTACGAGAACGCTGTAAAAATAGCAGCTATCCCCAAGCTGCACAAACGTGGCTTGAAAGCGAGCGAAATCGCTGAAGATTTGGAGTTGCCGCTCCAAACAGTAGCCAACGAAATATAAAAAATCGTCACTAAAAAGTAAAACCGTAGTAAAGACAAAGCCTCCGCAAACGAAAGTTTGCGGAGGCTTTGGTGTTATTTGGAAAATATTCTAATTTTTTGATAGCACTCGATGACAGCTTTTGCCCAAACGTATAACAACATCGGAAAAACGATGAAACTCAACGCATTGTAATAAAGAGCGTCCGCTATGTCGCCATGCAAAAGGTGCATCAACGCGCGGGTCATACCGCAGCCGTAACATTCCATCTTGAACAGCACTACGGACAAACAAACAGACTGCCCTACGTCAAAATAAGTTTTGGGCAAGCAAATGAGTACGACTGGAACGCAGCAATAAAATACTATCTCACAAAAAAGAAATATTTTCGGAAAGTTCATGGCACTAATCGTTGTACGCAGAGCCGTCTTTTGGCAATAAATCTTTAATTAAAATCCTAACAAAGTCTATGAGTGCCCATATTCCTAAACCACCCAAAGTGAGCAGTTGGATAATACCGATGGTAGTATAACCCAAATAAAAACGATGAATACCTAAATATCCCAGAAAAATCACTAACAAAAGTGCAACCAACCAACTTTTTGAGCCAGAGGCAGCATTGTTAGCTAAATCCTTCTTCAACTGATATTGGGCAATTTTTAATCCAATAATTTCTTTGAAAGAAAGCTGATGACCTGTTAATTCTTTGATTTTACTCGGCGACATTTTCAAAAACTCCTCAATGGTAATTTGTGGTTCAGTAATTTGTCCCACATTTAATTGCTGCGCTTCACAGGCTTCTTGGATTTTTGAGAAATCTGTAACTGGTTTGGTAACCAAGACGGCTGCGGATGAGACATTCAAAAACCCCAACATAAAAGTTGATAGAGCTAAACAAAAATAAATCTTTTTCATTTGGTTTAATTTTTTTGATTAAATAATTTTTTTTTAAAAGTTCATTGAGCAAAGCTATGTAATATAATCGGTTAAAAAAAATAAAAACCTTTTCACACAAATATTTATCTCAAAATATCCTACTTTGGTCGAAAGTGCTTTCGCAACTCCGATAAAAAAACTAATTTTGAGTGATTTTTTTACAAAAATAACTTGATATGACGAATACCGAAAACATCCGTTTGGCTTTTACGGCGGTGCGCTCCAACTTGCTGCGGGCGGTGCTAACTTTGATGATTATTGCCTTCGGCATCATGGCGTTGGTCGGTATTCTGACCGCTATTGACAGCATTACGTACTCTTTGAGCAACAAATTTTCGGGCATGGGTGCCAACGCTTTCAGCATTTACCCCAAAGGAAATGCGCTCAAAAAAGGCGGACCGCGTGCCAACGACCGGCGCGCCGGCACAAGCATCACCTACCGAGAAGCAATGGAATTTAAAGAAAAATTCGACGCACCCGCCAAAGTAACCGTTTTTGCCGCAGAGCAAAACACTACCGTGAAGTTTGACGACAAAAAAACCAATCCGACGGTAAAAGTATTGGGTATAGACGAAAATTACCTCGCCGTGCAGAGCTACGAACTCGAACTCGGGCGCAATCTGACGGAAACAGAAGTAGCGGACGGCGCGCCAAAAGCCATCATCGGACAGGAAATCGTCAATGTTTTGTTTCAAAAAAAACCCGACAAAGCGGTCGGGCAGACGATAGACGTGAACGGAATAAAATACAAAGTCGTGGGCGTTTTGAAATCCAAAGGCTCGTCCATGAACTCCAACAACGACAGCGTGGTAATGACCACGCTCAACAACCTGAAACGGTACTACGGCTTCGGCGAAAAAAACTACAACATCACCGTAGCAGTAGCAGATGCTACACTTTTGGACGATGCGTCCTCCACCGCGACAGGCGCAATGCGCGCTGCGCGCAACCTAAAACTGGGACAAGAGGACGACTTTGAGGTGTTCAAAAGCGACGGATTGGTGGCTATCCTGAAAGAAAATACGGTCAAACTTCGGTTGGCTGCCATCACGATTGGCTTCATCACGCTGCTCGGCGCGGCGATTGGGTTGATGAATATTATGCTCGTGAGCGTGACGGAGCGGACGCGCGAAATCGGTATTTGCAAAGCTCTTGGAGCTACTCGACGGAATATTTTAATCCAGTTTTTGACCGAAGCCATTCTGATTTGTCAAGTTGGCGGCATCGTCGGCATTATCTTGGGTATCCTAATCGGCAATATCGTGACGCTGATTATCGGCGGTGCATTTTTGATTCCTTGGCTCTGGATGACGCTCGGCATCGTGGTCTGCACAGTCGTTGGGCTGGCTTCGGGCTTGTATCCTGCCATCAAAGCCGCCAGTTTGGACCCGATTGAATCTTTGCGGTATGAGTAATTCTATCCAATCAGGATTTTAATTGAGTGCGCCTGCCGCCGCAGACGACCTTTTGCGCTCTCCGATTTGCTGCCGCCACATGGCGTAGTAAAGTCCTTTGTCCGCCAACAACTCGGCATGATTGCCAGTTTCGATGATTTCGCCTTGTTCGAGGACAAAAATACGGTCGGCGTGCATAATCGTACTCAATCGGTGGGCGATGAGGATAGTAATTTGCTCGCTTTGGCTGGATATTTCTTTGATAGTATCTGTGATTTCTTCTTCCGTCAAGGAGTCCAAAGAAGAGGTCGCTTCGTCAAAAATCAACAGTTTGGGCTTCCGCAGCAGCGCGCGGGCAATAGAGAGTCGCTGTTTTTCGCCGCCCGAAAGTTTCAATCCGCCCTCTCCTATCACGGTGTCCAAACCTTTTTCGGCACGACTCAAAAGATTGTAGCAAGCGGATTTTTGCATCACTTCGATTAGGTTTTCGTCGGTAGCGGACGGATTGACGAAGAGCAAATTCTCCCGAATAGTGCCTGCAAAAAGCTGTGTATCTTGCGTCACGAACCCAATTTGGGCGCGCAAAGTGTCGAAATCAATATCCGCACCATTGGTAGAGTTGTATAAAATTTTTCCTATTTCGGGACGGTACAAACCGACCAAAAGTTTGACCAACGTAGTTTTTCCGGAACCCGACGGACCCACGAAGGCGATGGTTTCGCCTTTTTTTACCCCAAAATTGATGTTGGAAAGCGCGTTGAACTCCGCCGTCGCATGGCGAAATGATACATTTTGGTACTCTAACTGACTTATTTCTCCGAAACTCACAGGCATAGCCGGCTTGGGTTCGGGAAGTTTTTCCATCAGATTGTGAAAATTTTGGAGCGACGCTTCTGCCTCGCGGTAAGCGATGATAATGTTGCCAATTTCTTGCAAAGGTCCGAAGATAAAGAAGGAAAAAAACTGCAACGTGATGAGTTCTTTGACCTCTACGAACTTCCCAAAGACGAGGTACATGAGGGTAAAAAGTATGACTTGGCGCAGCATATTGACGAAAGTGCCTTGAATAAAGCTCAACGTCCGAATACTTTTTACTTTGCGAAGCTCGAGCCCGAGAATTTTGTAGGTATTTTGGTTCAGCCGCTCCACTTCTTGCTCCGTGAGTCCAAGACTTTTTACCAGCTCGATATTGCGCAGCGATTCGGTAGTAGAACCCGCCAGAGAAGTTGTTTCGCGGACGATATTTTTTTGAATACTTTTTATTTTTTTACTCAAAAAATTAGTGAGCCAGCTCAAAAAGAAAATACCTACCAAATAAATTGGCATTATCGCCCAATGTTTGCTGAACGCATAGACGGATACGAACACCACGCCGACCAAAATCCCAAACACGACATTGATAAAAGCCGAAATAAATCGCTCCGTATCGGTGCGAACTTTCGTCAAAATGCTCAACGTTTCGCCGCTCCGTTGGTCTTCAAACTCCGAGTAGGGCAGCCGCATAGAGTGGCGCAAGCCGTCGGTAAAAATGCGCGCGCCAAACTTCTGGATTACGACATTCGTAAAATAATCCTGAAAGGCTTTTGCGATGCGGCTTATCATCGCCACGCCCATACTTTTGAGCAACCAGACGCTGGCAGCCAACAAAAACGCCGTCTGCGTGTAGTCCGCACGGTGATACGCAAGGTCAATGACATTTCCGAAAATAATCGGGTCCATCATAGAAAAACTCTGGTTGAT
>JAYWGG010000015.1:0-3299 GCA_043778415.1 Saprospiraceae bacterium | reverse complement strand
TTTTTTCTGCTCAATTACAACCAATCACTGCGTTATTTTTTCGTTACAACGCCCTGCGTTGCGCCTCAAAAATGCCTTGTTATTGATTGAATTTATTGAAAAAAATTAAGTGCCTTATTTTTTCCTCATTCCTAAAAATCATTTCAACTTGAAAATATCTGTCATAATCACGACGTTCAATGAAGCCGAACACATTGGAGCGGCGTTGCAATCGGTGGCTTGGGCGGACGAAAAGTTAGTGATTGACTCTTTCAGCACAGACCAAACGTCTGAAATCGCTCAAAAAATGGGCGCAGCGGTTTTGCACCGAAAGTATTCTGGACCCGCCGACCAAAAAAATTGGGCTATCCCCAAAGCCAGTCACGATTGGGTGTTGATTTTAGATGCCGATGAGCGAGTAACGCCCGAATTGGCGGACGAAATAAAAGCCGTTTTGGAAAAAAATCCGTCCGAAGATGCGTTTTGGATTCGGCGACAGAGTTGGTTTATGGGCAGAAAAATCCGTTACAGCGGCTGGCAAAATGACAAAGTACTGCGGTTGGTTCGGCGCGACCGATGCCGCTACGACGACAAACAGGTGCATGAAGAAATCGAGTCGAGCGGGCTAAAAGTAGGACAGTTGAGTGCAAAAATGGAGCATTTTACGTTCAAAAATTTGCAGCATTTTATAGACAAAACGCAAAGATATGCACGTTGGTCGGCTATTGACCACGCCTCAAAAACAAAAAAAGTTACTTATTTTCACTTATTTTTGAAGCCGCTTTTTCGTTTTTTTCAGCATTTTATTTTGAAAAAAGGATTTTTGGACGGCAAATCGGGCTTTCTTATCAGTGTTTTTGCGGCTTGGGGTGTTTTTTTGCGCTACGCCTATTTGTTGGAACAAAAAAAAGACTAAATTTGCAATATTTTACGTCTGAAATCTCTTAAAAATGCAGCGACTTACCAAAAAAACACTCCCAATAGTCTTCGCCACGATACTGCTTATTGTGGCTTGTTCCGCTCCGCGCTCGGCGGGCGACGTGCCTTCTGGCGATGTAAGTTTTGTGAGATTCATGAAAAACACACGTTTTAATAAAGTTTTGGCGGAGTCGGACAAAAAAAATAAGCCCATTTTTATGGTCGTTTCTGCCCGATGGTGTATGCCTTGCAAGCTGATGGAGGAGGAAATTTTTACGAATAATGTGGATTTTGCGTCTTATTTCAACGATAAATTCGTCAATTATAAGGTAGATGCCGAAAAAGAAACTGGTCCCGACCTCGCATTGATGTATGAGATAAATGCTTTTCCGACTTTGCTTTACCTCGACCGACAAGGCAACGTTTTGTGGCGTAAAAGCGGTTATACTGGCTTCAGCGAGTTGGAGCGAATGGGCGAGTACGCGCTCCAAAATTACAAATAGGAAATTATTTTTGAGTTTTTTGCAACTTATATATTGATTTTTCGTAATATTACCCCGAAACTATATTCTGTTGAAGTCAATGGTTGAGGACGGTATTTAAAATAAACTATTTATTTTTCTTCATTCCAAAAAATTATTGGCGACAACTAAACTCTAAACATCTTTCCCACCGATGAAGAAGTATTTTTTGCCCTTTTTTGTGTTGCTCTTTGGTAGCAATATTACAAATTGTGTTTTTGCCCAAAACACATTAGATAATCTAAAATTAGTCGCTTCCTCCGAAGTTTATTTTGAATCTACAAAATTCAATATTTCGGACGAAGGAGCAGAGCAGCTCAACCGAGTCGCTTCGCAATATTTGGAAAACATAAGTCGGAAAATCCGAATTACTGCCCACACGGACGCGCAAGGCAGCAAACAAAGTAATTATATCCTTTCCGATAAGCGCGCCAACGCCGTCAAATACCATTTGCTTTCCAAGGGTGTGCCTCAAGAAGCCGTCGTAATCGCCACTTTCGGCGCCGACAAACCCGTTGCGGACGACAATTCGGACGCAGGGCGCAAGCGAAATCGCCGAGCGACCGTCGAAATCTACGACCCAGCACCCGAAAAAGTGACGGTGGTAGAGAAAAAAGTGATGGTGGAAGTCCCCGCCAGCAAAGTCGTCGAAACGCCAGCAAAAACGGTCGTCGAAACGCCTAAAAGTCCCGTTGAGATGCCTGCCAAGACGATAGAGCAGCCCGAAATTTCGATGCCTTATTTGAGTGGAGTGGTGCGCAACAGCGAAAGCGGCGCGACCGTTCCCGCACTTGTTTTGATACACCGACTGAACGGAAAAGTTGATTCCGTGATGACGGACAACAATGGAGTTTTTAAAACCTTATGTACTGACAATGAGCCAGTTATGATGGACGTTTTTGCAAAAGGATTTTTTTATTCCACGCAAGATGCCATCGTGACACGGGGTGCAGCTCCGCAAAAAGTAGAAATGCAGCCTATCAAAGTCGGCAGCAAGGCGGCTATCAACAACCTTTATTTTGAGGGCGATGCAGCTACATTGCTCAAAAAATCTGACCCCGAACTGTCCAAACTTCTTCGGTTTATGCAGCTCAACGAAGGGCTTAAAGTCGAAATCGCAGGTCACGTGAACGCGCCGGGAGTCGAACCGTCCAAATTGCCCAAAAACGAATTTGACTTGTCGAGTAGTCGTGCGGCTACCATTCGTAACTTCCTGATTAGCAACGGAGTAGTCGGAAATAATATTTCTGCCAAAGGTTACGGAAACTCCGAAATGCGCTTCCCAGAGCCTTCCAACGAGCGGCAAGAAGAACTCAATCGGCGCGTAGAAATCCGCGTGTTGGGGACGAATTGAAAATAATAAAGTTGGTTTTGGTGCATTAGGAACGCATCTAAAATAAACTACTCATTTTTTCTGCTAAATTACAACCAATATCACTGCGTTATTTTTTCGTTTCAACGCGCTGCGTTGCGCCTCAAAAATGCCTTGTCATTGATTGAATTTATTTGAAAAATTTAGGCATCTTATTTTTTCTTCATTCCTTTATGACTAATTTTTACTTTTTTTGTGAAATAAATAACAGAAAAGGCAACCTATTTTTGGTTGAGTTGTCTATACCGATAAGTAAATAAATACCAATGAAAGTCAAAGCTAAACCAACTCGAAGTGCGCTAAAAACTGTTCTGCTGTCAGTGCTATTTTGCAGCCCATTTTTTCTGAATGCGCAGGCGGTAAAGAAATCCGACGACAGTACTAAAGTACTCACAAAACCTACTTACATTGCCAAAAAAGTCCAAAAAGCTCCAAAAATTGACGGCAGATTGGACGATGCCATTTGGCAGTCCGCGCCGCTTGCGGGCAACATGACGCAGTTCGAGCCG
>JAYWGG010000014.1:0-10030 GCA_043778415.1 Saprospiraceae bacterium | reverse complement strand
CTGCCCGTCGAGGAGCAAAGAATACTCCGCAAGACGGCGACTTTCAACGGTATGAAATTTGGAAAAGACCGCTATAGGTCTCGCAAAATAGGCAATAGTTTGGAGGAATGAAAAAACTATACCACAACGAACCCAACAAAAAAGCGTAGAATTAGTAGCGCGGAGCGAGTAATTATTAAGATTATTGACTTCAAAATATTGCAAGCATTGCAGCAATTTTTTTTTGCAATTTTTTGCTCCAATAGCCTGAACTAAGTTATTACTTTCTTGTTTAATCACTTTCAAAAAGATAACTTTGCAAAAAAATTTTTAACTTATTTCAAGCAGGCTATGTATCAAGACAAATTTTCAAGCAGACACATCGGTATCAACGAAACCGAACTTCACGAGATGTTGCAGACCATAAAAGCAGACTCTATGGAGCAGTTGATAGACGAAACGGTGCCAAAAAGTATCCAACGGAATGACAAATTATCGCTGCCCGAAGCGATGTCAGAGTACGATTATTTGGCAGAATTGAAGGAAACTGCCGCCCTCAACAAGGTTTTTAAGTCGTATATCGGTATGGGTTACAACAGTACAATTACGCCCGCCGTTATTCTCCGAAACGTGTTTGAAAATCCAGGTTGGTACACCCAATACACACCTTATCAGGCAGAAATTGCGCAGGGACGACTCGAAAGCCTGCTCAATTACCAAACAATGGTCAGCGATTTGACAGGTTTGCCGATTGCAAACGCATCTTTGCTCGACGAAGGAACGGCGGCGGCAGAAGCAATGGCGATGTTTTTTGGGATAAAAAACAAACGCGACGTGACACATAAGCAGTTTTTTGTTGGTGAAAATGTGTTTCCGCAAACTATCGAAATAGTTAAAACCCGCGCTCAACCGCTCGGCATAGAGGTCGTGGTAGGAGATTGGGAAAAAATGGAGTTCAATAACCAAACTTTCGGCGTGCTTTTGCAATATCCCGATAAAACGGGCAGCGTGAAAGATTATCGTGCTTTTGCCGAAAAATGCGCTGCGCATGAAGTTTATATTACCGTTACGGCAGATATTTTGAGCTTGGCTTTGCTCACTCCGCCAGGAGAGTGGGGCGCAGACTGCGTGCTTGGAAATACGCAAAGATTGGGCGTTCCGATGGGCTTCGGCGGACCACACGCCGCTTATTTTGCGACCAAAGATGACTTCAAAAGAGTGATTCCGGGTAGAATTATCGGCGTTTCGATTGACACACACGGCAATCGCGCGCTTCGCATGGCACTCCAAACTCGAGAGCAACACATTCGGAGAGAAAAAGCAACTTCCAATATTTGTACCGCCCAAGCCTTGCTCGCTAATATGGCTGCGTTTTACGCCGTTTATCACGGACCCAAAGGCATCAAAGGCATCGCCAATCGTATTCATTCGATGGCGAAAATGCTTGACAAACAGTTGCAACATTTGGGTTTTTCGCAGTCCAATAGTTATTATTTTGACACACTTTGCATACCGACTGACCAGTTTTTAGAGATAAAAGAAACCGCCGAAAAAGCAGAAATCAACTTTTTTTATACCCAAAATGCGGTTCAAATTTCGTTGAACGAAACTACAACTCAAAAGGATTTAGAGCAAATCCTGCGTATTTTTGCAGGGATTTCAGGTCGCTCGCTCGCAAAGTTGGAGGAAACAGAGGCAGATTTTTCTAAAATACCGCCGCAACTGACTCGTGCAAGTCAATTTTTGACGCACCCTGTTTTTAATAGTTTTCATACCGAAAGCCTTATGATGCGCTATATTAAGCGATTGGAAAATAAGGATTTGTCGCTCGTCCACTCTATGATTTCGTTGGGTTCTTGCACTATGAAACTCAACGCAGCCGCAGAAATGATTCCCGTAAGTTGGGCAGAATTTGGGCAGCTGCACCCTTTCGCACCCGCCGAACAAACCAAAGGCTACCAAAAAATATTCACTGAATTAGAGCGTTGGCTCTCCGACTGCACAGGTTTTGCAGCTTGCAGCTTGCAGCCCAACAGTGGCGCACAAGGGGAATATACTGGACTTTTGACCATCAGAGCTTATCACGAAGCACGCGGCGAAACGCATCGCAACATCGCTATCATACCTTCTTCGGCGCACGGCACGAACCCTGCCAGCGCAGTCATGGCGGGTATGGAAGTGGTCGTAGTGGCTTGCGACGAGCGTGGAAATATTGACGTTGCCGAACTAAAAGCAAAGGTAGAAAAGCACAGTGCCAATCTCTCTTGCCTGATGATAACTTACCCCTCTACGCACGGGGTTTTTGAAACAAGTATCCGCGAAATTTGTGATTTCGTCCACCTGCACGGCGGAAAAGTCTATATGGACGGTGCCAATATGAACGCCCAAGTGGGTCTTACGAGTCCCGGACTCATCGGAGCAGATGTTTGTCACCTCAATTTGCACAAAACTTTCGCTATTCCGCACGGCGGCGGCGGACCTGGTATGGGACCGATTTGTGTCAATGAAAGCCTCGCGCCCTATTTGCCGAACCATATTTTTGGTGAGACTGGGGGTAAAAACGGCATTACCGCAGTTTCGTCGGCTCCTTTCGGAAGTGCCAGTATTTTGTTGATTTCTTACGGCTACATCAAAATGTTGGGCTGGGACGGAGTCACCAACTCGACCAAATATGCGATTTTGAACGCCAATTACATCAAGTCCCGTTTGGAAGGTGCTTATCCTGTTTTGTACTCTGGCGAAATGGGGCGAGCGGCACACGAGTTGATTTTGGATTTACGCCAGTTCAAATCTTTAGAAATCAGTGCCGAGGACGTTGCAAAGCGTCTGATAGACTATGGATTCCATGCTCCGACGCTGTCTTTTCCGGTAGCGGGGACGATTATGATTGAGCCTACCGAAAGCGAGGACAAGTCTGAAATTGACCGTTTTTGTGACGCAATGTTGGAGATAAAAAAGGAAATCAACGAAATAGCTGCGGGCGCAGCCGACGCTCACGACAATGTTTTGGCAAATGCGCCGCACACCCTCGAACAGCTTTCGGCAGACGCTTGGGAACATCCATACAGCCGTGAAAAAGCCGCTTATCCACTTCCCTACTTGCGAGAGGGCTACAAGTTTTGGGCAACCGTCGGGCGCGTGAACAATGCACATGGCGACAGAAATTTGGTCTGTACTTGTCTGCCTATCGAGGCATATCAGTAAATGCGGTAAACAACGCTGTGAAATTTTGTCTGTATCAGAATTTACAGAATTTTGGAATTTTTAGAATTTTGTCTGCATCAGAATTTACAGAATTTTGGAATTTTTAGAATTTTGTCTGTATCAGAATTTACAGAATTTTGGAATTTAGGGTTGTATTTTATTGTCTAATTCTGTTTATTCTTTCATTCTGTAAATTCTGATGCTGATAATTTGCTGTAAATTCTGATGCTGACAAATTTCAGATTTTTGAGTTGTATTTAGAATTAAAAATTAGCTTGTATTGAAGACTTACTGCTCCAAAATTTATCAACAATCCTTTGGCGAAGTCGTAAGCGACAACATAGTTTTTAGCTTGTGCAAGATGTACATCTTCTAAATTTATTACCGCTTTGAGTTCAACGATTAATTTATTTTCCACTACAAAATCTGCCCTTCGAGTTCCCACTTCAATATCTTCATAGTAGAGCGTTTGTTCCAATTCCCTTGCATACGCCAATCCAGCTCGCTCTAATTCAATAGCGAGGCATCTTTGGTAAATCACTTCCTGAAAGCCATTGCCCAAAGTATTGTGTACCTTCATCGCACACCCAATTATTTTATAAGTTAATTCATCTTTCTCCATTGAATACTTATTTTCTCAAATTCTGTTAATTCTGCAAATTCTGATACCGACAATTTGCGGTTCATTCTTTAATTCTGCAAATTCTGATACCGACAATTTGCGGTTCATTCTTTAATTCTGTAAATTCTGATACTGACAATTTGCGGTCATGATAATTATTGCTGTGTCGTATTTTACAACCCAATAACCTTTTTTTTGAGTTCAAAACTCATACCGAGATAGACTTTTCGCACCATTTCGTCGGCGGCGAGTTCTTCGGCTGTGCCTGCCTTTAAGATGCTGCCTTCAAACATGAGATAGGCGCGGTCGGTGATGGAGAGCGTTTCTTGGACGTTGTGGTCGGTGATGAGGATACCGATATTTTTGGTGCGCAATTTGGCTACGATGTACTGGATATCTTCCACTGCGATAGGGTCAATCCCCGCAAAAGGCTCGTCGAGTAAGATGAATTTTGGGTCGCTGGCGAGCGCCCGAGCAATCTCTGTTCTTCTCCGCTCGCCGCCCGAGAGCGTGTCACCATTGCTTTTTCGGACTTTGTGGAGATTAAATTCGTCGAGAAGGGTTTCTAATTTTTCGGCTTGTTCGGCGGGCGTGAGCCGCATCATTTCGAGGACTGCTTTGATGTTGTTTTCTACCGACAGCTTACGGAAAACAGACGGCTCTTGGGGCAAATATCCGATGCCTTTTTGCGCGCGGCGATACATCGGCAGGTCAGTAATATCTTCATTGTCCAAAAAAACTTTTCCCTCATTGGGCTGAATAAACCCAACCGTCATGTAGAAAGACGTAGTTTTTCCGGCACCATTCGGACCGAGCAATCCTACGATTTCGCCCTGATTGACTTCTATCGAAACGCCTTTTACTACCTGACGTTTCCCGTAGTATTTGATGAGATTTTTAGCTTGTAGCATCATATTTTAACCGCCCATTTCTTTGCGCATATCCGATATTTGGCTTTCCCAAAGTCGCTTTTGGTCTTTCACGTCGTCGGTATCGCAAAAGTCGGTTATCTCCAATATGGTCTGCTCCGTCACCGCCGACTTGTAGATGCGAAACTCCAAAAATTCTTCTGCGTCGGCATGATTCCAACGCAGCCGAAGTCGCTCTTCCTCGATGTCATCTACTATCGTAGCGACCTCTGGCGCGCCCTGCCAAGAGAAAATATAGCAGTCGTCTTGAATATCGGCTTCGTCACAAAACCACCTGACCAAGCAGGCGGGCGAAGTAAGGAATTGATAAATAATCGTCGGTGACGCTTTCATCAAAAATTCAATCTGAAACGAAACTCTTGCCATGTGGTGTAGTGTATGAAGCTATTTTTCTTCAAGCGGACGCAATAAAATACAAAAAAGTGAAACTTACAACATATTAACGAAAAAAAATTATTTTAGTTGAATTTTAATCAAAAATAATCAGATTTAGGAACGAGAAAATAAGACAATCCCGTTTATTGGAAAGAATAGGTACTTTATTTTATACACATTCCTCGCCAAAAAGTAGTGAATCGAAGCTACCGACACCTTTGAGGTGTCGGTAGCTTAAGATTCCTTATGCAATAAACTGTGTATTGTTATTTTTTACGTTTTTTTCTAACTGTTGCCTCTGGTTGTTGTGGTCTGACTTCGCTTTTTACTTGCTCCACACGCAGCGAACCACGCTCGTAACCGTCTGGGATTTCGACGGGTGCTGGCGCAATGCTCTCACCGTCTTTCTCTTGGAGTACCAATTCCGTTGTAGGCATGAATGTCGTTGATTCTTGTTTTTGAAGGGCTTCGTCGTAGCGATACAATTCGTACTGTTCGATTTTTTCTATCAATAATCTGTCATAATCTACGCGGCTTGCGTAGTTTTTATCCTTCAATCCGCGCGCCCAGCTCTTGTAGTCAGTAGGTGCGAGGTAGAATAAATCGTCATAGCGACCGTCTTCGACTATAAATTGGGTGTGGTCAATGTAGGATTCTTGTACCGATTTGTATTGTCGGAAGCAAGATTTTATCAATCTGCCTCGAGCGTCGCGGTCGTCGTCGGTTTTGCAAAAGGTGGCACCGTCCCAATCTCGTATGCTTTTGATACCGAAATGATTGTTGGCGTTTTTAGCCAGTTCGCTGTCGCCCCAACTGGATTCTACGACGGCTTGCGCCAAAATAATGCTGGCGGGAATGCCACTTTTTTTCATTTCCGACACTGCCCAATGGGAATATTTTTTAAAATACTCTTGCGGAGCAGATACTGGATTAGATAAACTCATCAAGCCGATAGCCATAGGAACTAATAGCAGATGCGGGGATACCCCACACAAAGTGTAGTGCTTTTCCATAATAAGGTTTGCTTTGTTTTGTAGCGCAGTCTTGGAGTCACAAGGTTCAAAAAATCCTACAGAGCTTTTTGTCAGCTGCAACACGCAGCCAATCGGCAGAAGATTTTCCTAATTTTTGAACCCAAAAACTGTTCAGGAAATAAAAAAATAATGTGTTTGTTCTGTAACCTTTTCAGTCTGTCGGCAATAGTGTTTGTGCGCGGACAGACCAATTTATTTCATCGAGCCTTGTGAAGACTTGTTGGGCGACTTGAACGGATTTGTAAGACGGTTAAGAAATGTACATAAAAAATGAACAAAAACTATACCGCTTTGATACCGCTTTAACTTTTTTTGTTGAAATAGAGTGACAGGTAAGAATTGTACTTTGACGGCACAATCTTTTGAGAGCGCAACTAACTGTAAGAGTGAGAGGTAATTAGCTGCGTTTTATAATTATTATAAGGGCAAATACAATACCAATATTTGTTAATTAAAAGAATAAAAAAAATATAATTTTTTTATGAATATATAAAACGCTGATAGACAGACGACATTAAAACTAAAAAAATATAACAAAAAATGCAACTATTTTTAGAAGAAAAATAATCCAGCGAGATTAAACACGTTTGTCATTCCGTTTTTATCAATTCATATTTTTTGAACAATGAAAATTGTGCTTTTTCAACTTTTTTCTGATAGCTCGCCCAATCTTTTTCAAAAAATTTATTAATACTTTCTATCCAGTTGCAAAGTGCTTTTTGCGCTTGCGCTACCGCGATTTCCGCCGTCGGAGTCGGTCGTCCATTGGAAGCGTCGAGGTACGAAATGGCGCGCCAAACGGTGCCGTCGAGAGTAGAACTGGAGTGATTGATGCCTTTTTGTTCCGATGGTCCGAAGTAAATTTTTCGGATTTCGGCGATAGAATCTTTCAATATTTTGCCGCTTTTGCTGATGTCTTGCTTCACGCTATCGGGCGCGTTGTTGAGTTGGTCGTCGGCTATTTTGATTATTTTTTCTACTTCGCGCAGTCTTTTGGCGGCTTCGGTGGCTTTTCCGATTATTTTTTCGTAGTCGAGCATTGCTTTTTCTTGGGCTTCGAGGTCGGCTATTGCGGTCGCACTTCGTGGGTCGGCGTTTACTTTTACCGTCGTAGAGTCTTTGCGAAGGCTGTCCAACGTGACGACTACCTTGTAGATGCCCGGAAAAACACTGCGTCCACGCGGCTCTTCGTCCTCTTTGGGCGGTTCGTAGGCAGATGGATAGCGGACTCCCTTGCGCTCCAAATTCCAATTGATGCGGTTTATTCCAGTATCAATTTCGGTCGAAAAAGTGCGCAGCGTGTCGCCATTCGGAGCAAAAATTTGTATTTTTACTTTCTTTTTTTCGTCGGACGTTGGAAATTTTTTACTGCCTTTTTCGTCTTTTTTCTCTCCATTTTTCTCCATTGTTTTTTCGTCTTTCTTTTTAGAAAAATTGGCTTTCGGATTCAACCAAACTGTCATGCGAGCAGCAGTTGCTTTATTTTCGCCCTGAAAATATCCGTCCGCAGGAAAGCGAATGCCATCGAAGGAGCGGTAATTAGCGAGATAAGCGTCGGGCGCAGTAAATAATTTGAAATCTTGTGACATCGTTTTTCCGCCACTTCGGGCTATTTCGCGCAACGGACGAATATCGTCCAACACCCAAATAGCGCGCCCAAAAGTAGCAAGCACGAGGTCGCCGTCGCGCGGGTGAATTTTCATATCCGTCACGGGGACGGACGGAAAATCGCCCGCCGTGTATTTGTTCCAATTTTCGCCGCCGTCGAAAGTTACATACAGTCCAACGTCAGTTCCTAAAAAAATTAAATTCGGTTCTTCTAAATCCTGCACGACAGAAAGGCAAAATCCGCCCACTTTTTTTCCATCTGCCAGCCTTTTCCAAGTTTTTCCGAAATCTTTGGTGTGATACAGATACGGCTGCCAGTCGTTGCGGCGGTAATTATTGACGACTACAAATGCCTCCGCCGCATTTTTTTGTGACACTTCTATTTGAGGAATCCACGCGCTGGCGGGACAATTTGGTAAGTTTTTTGTCAGATTTTGCCACGTTTTGCCGCCGTCTTGCGTGAGCTGCAAATTGCCGTCGTCCGTGCCAACCCAAACCACGTTTTCGTCCTCTGGGCTGGGCGCAATGCAGAGGATAGTGCAGTGATTTTCGGCACTCGTGATGTCGGGCGTAAGTCCGCCAGTTTCTTTCGATTCTCGAATTTTTGTCGTGTCGTTGGTCGTCAAGTCGGGCGAAATAATTTGCCAAGAACGTCCCGCATCTTTTGTTTTGTGTACGAATTGACTGCCAAAATACAAGCCCAAATCCCTGAAAGGGTCTTGCGCCAAAGCTGCATTCCAATTGAAGCGAAGCGGTATTTTTTCATCGGCGTGAATGGGTTTGATGTAGGTATTTTCGCCCGTTTTTCGGTCGTACATATTTAGTTCGCCGCCCTGCGACATCGCAAAACCGTAGCGATTGTTGTCGCGTCGCGGCAGCACATCGAAGCCGTCGCCGAACATCACTTCCTGCCAGTCGCTGTTGCGAATACCGCCGTATCGCCAGACCGAACTCGGACCTGCCCACGAGCCGTTGTCCTGCAAGCCGCCATAAACATTGAACGGAATATCGTTATCGACGCTGACGTGGTAGAACTGCCCGACGGGAATTTTCTCCACGAACTGCCAATTTTTTCCCCTGTCGTGCGTGATATTGAGTCCGCCGTCGTTGCCTTCAATGAGGTAATCGGGTCGGTCGGGGTGTATCCAAAAAGCATGGTGGTCGGGGTGCACGCCGTAGTAGGGAAGTAGCGTTTCGAAGGTTTTTCCGCCGTCTTCGCTCTTATTGACGACCGAAAAAAGCGTATAAAGTCGATTTTCGTTTTTGGGGTCGGCATAGATTTCGGAATAGTAAAAAGGGCGGTCGCCGATACCTTTTTCAGCTATTTTTTTCCACTTGAACCCGCCGTCGTCGGAGCGAAACAAGGCATTTTCCTTCGCTTCTACGATAGCATAGACGACTTCTGGATTGGAGCGCGCGATGGCTATGCCAATGCGTCCGAGTTCGCCTTTCGGCAAGCCATCTTTTTCGGTGCGTTGCTCCCAAGAGTCGCCGCCGTCAAAGGTCACAAACAAGCCGCTGCCTTTTCCGCCCGAATTGAACGCCCAAGGTTTGCGTCCGTATTCCCACATTGCGGCGATGATTTTATTGGGATTGCTTGGGTCAGCGACGAGGTCAGCGCAGCCCGTTCTATCGTTGGCGTAGAGGATTTTTTTCCAAGTTTTGCCGCCGTCGGTTGTCCTGAAAACGCCGCGTTCTTCGTTTGCGCCCCAAGCCGAGCCGAGCGCGGCGACATACACGATGTCTGGATTGTCGCGGTGAATAATGATGCGGTGAATAGTTTTTGTTTCGGTCAGTCCCATATTTTTCCACGTCTTGCCGCCGTCAATACTTTTAAAAATACCTGCGCCACTGTTGTGTGAGTTGCGCGGATTTCCTTCGCCTGTACCGACCCAAATCTCGGAGGGATTTTTTTGATTGATAGCCACAGAGCCGACGGACTGCGTGGATTCTTTATCAAAAATGGGTTCCCAGTCCGTGCCGCCGCTCGTGCTGCGCCACACGCCGCCCGATGCCGTGCCTATGAAGATAGCGTCGGTTTTTAGGTTCACGTCGATACTTGTCACGCGCCCGCTCATTCCGCCCGGACCGATGTTGCGGAGGCGGAGAGCTTTCATATTGGAGAGGTCTATTTTTTGAGCAACCGAAAAAAATGTGACAAAAAATAGAGTGATGACGATGGATATTTTTTTCATTTTGTTTTATTTAATTTGAGAACTGATTTTATCCAAAATATTTTTTGAGGAAAATTTCAGTTAGAATTTTATTTGATACAAATA
>JAYWGG010000013.1:0-3325 GCA_043778415.1 Saprospiraceae bacterium | reverse complement strand
TTCTGAATTAAATTCAACATTCAAATCCGCATTGGCTGGCACTGGATAAATGTCCAAGACACCAACTTTATCGTCTTTTCTTTCTACCGCAATAACTTTAGAAAAAACATAGCGACCGTCGTTGTCGTTGATTTTTAGGCGGTAGTAACTTTTCGTCGGCGGCTTAATATCACCAAACATATACTGACGGGCAGAGGTGATTTTGCCGTCTGCTGCGAGTTTTCCTATCTCCGACCAGTCCGAAACGCCGTTGTTGCTGCGCAAAACAACAAACTCTTTTACATTTTCTTCGTCGCGGGTTTGCCATTCCAATTCATTGATTCTACCATTCGCCTTGCCCGAAAAAGTCAATAATTCGAGCGGAAGCGGTACGCTGGTCGCCAACTGAATATTCTGAAATGTAACCTGACCGTTGACCAAAGTGGCACTCACACATTTCGTGATGTAACCAACTGCCGCGTAGCAAACCTGAAAAACGCCCGCCGTCGGCTGCCCCGTGTGATACACGCCGAGCGTGTCCGTCCCAGCACTCAAATTGGGTGTGGTAGTTGCAGAGTTCATGTCGCCTCCGACGATAGTAACGGTTACATTTCCTAACTTAACTCCCGTAATTGAGTCTGTCACAATTCCCTCCAAAAAGCACGCTTTTTTGAAGGTCGGTATCAAAACATACATTTCGCCATTGGAGGTGCCGCTTTTGGTGATGTTGGAAACAATCTGCACGCCAGACGGCAAATATGGATAAACTCCCCAAGCTCCGTCAAAGCCATTGCCAGTCGCCAACGGGTAAGTATCGAAAGCACCGACCTGCACGAGATTGAACGGACGCGTAATGTCCACAATATTGATGCCGTCCCGATACCATGAACTGATAGCCCAACAGTCACGGACGTGAGTATTATGCACGATAGAGCCAGAGCCTGGCGTAAGCTGAAGTTTGTCCAAAAATCGGATATTGGACGGATTAGAAACGTCGTAGGCAGCGAGGAAAGAGTTGGTTCTTTCGTCGGTCGTCAGGATAGTTTTTCTATCAAGCGTGCGCCATGTGTTGTGCGTAAAAGCATTGGGCGTAGATTGGGTAGCCAAAAGTACGGGCGCAGATTTATTGACAAAATTGACAATCGAAAAGCGACCTTGATATATATCGCCCGAGTAAAGCGTATCGTTTTCTACAAAACCATCGTGAATATAGTTGGCGTTGTACTGTCCAGCATAGTTGGGCGAATACGGGTTGGGCTGCAAATTCAATACTAATGCACCGTTTGTCATACTGGCATTTCCGTTGGTCGTAGCTCCAAAGATATAGGCGAAACCTTTGAGCGTATCAATATGGAGGGCGTGAGATTTGCCCAACAAGCCAGCAATAGCACCGTTGCCAGTGTAAGACGTGTACGAGATAGTGGGAATTGCGGGCGGTGCGGGCGGTGCTGCAAGTGGCGTAAGGTCGTATATTTTTACACCGCCGCCGCCTTCACTGTTCATGTAGGCGAAGTTGCGATAGACTTTTATTTCTCTCCAAAGGCTGCTGATGCCGTCCACGATTTGATAAGGCGGTCCGGGCGCGTAGGGGTTGGTGACATCTACGATAATCAATCCGAGCGAGCCTCCTACGAGCGCGTACTCCCGTCCATTGACGGCATAGCCGCAAATATTAGCGGCAGTTTGTCCCGGAAACTCTACCGTAGAGGCGAGTGTGAGATTGTAATTGGTGTAGTTTTGCGCCGAGGCGACGAAGGAGGTTAGAAAGAACAGATAAGTGATGATTTTTTTCATAAAAACGATGTTGTTGAATAAAATATAATGTGTGATGAGTTTGGATTGAATTTATTTCTACAAGTGAAAGACGTTTAATTTAATATTTGTTTTATTTTAGAGCGAACTTTTTCAAAGTTACTGCGCCATTCCCTCAACAAATCCTCTGCAAATATACGGTAACAAGGGCAAAAAAAAAAATATTTTTTCGCAATTAGGTTTTATTTAACAAATGAACAGCTATTTGATGAAATATAGCAACTTTGGGAGGCAAAAAATAAATATACCTAATTTTTACTATGTCACAAACTTTGCGTAAAATATAATAAAAATAAACGTAAAATATTTTCTAACAATAAAAACACCAATAAATTTTTTTTCTCAAAGTAAAATTCTACATTTGTGGGAAATTAATTTTTTTAATCCACTACTAACTAAACGTAATTATGAGCAAATTCGATGATTGCATGGAACAGTTCAAAAACTGTATGACCAACACCATCAAAGTATCTTTCGATGAAGAATTATTAACAAAAGTCGCCAAAGGATTGGGTCCATCTATCTACAATACCGATGCGTCTTTGGTTTCTGGCTCCGACCAGTCCGAACTCGACCGCCTGAAAGCCAATTTTTTAATCAAAAAATTAGGTCTTGACGATTCGCCCGCCTTGGACGAAGCCATCAAAGAAGTCATCACGCAGTTCGGTTCTTCCAATCGCAGCAAATACCGCGCAGTATTTTACTACCTCTTAACCGTAAAATTCAACAAACAATCCGTGTACGCATAGTCGCGGAAAAACAAAAAATTACCAAATAAGCTCAACGGAACTTCCGTTGGGCTTTTTGATTTTACAAATCTTTTTACAAAAAAATCGTCTTTTCTGCTCCCAATCGTCCCTTTTTTGGATAAAAAATATTACTTTTGCCTTGAAATTATTTTTTACAAAATCAATAAACATCGGCAGAAATGGCATTCGATATTGAAATAATTCGGGAATACTACGCCTCCCTTCCCACCAAAATTGCGGCTGCAAAAGCAAAAATCAATCGCCCGCTCACGCTTTCTGAAAAAATCTTGCTCTCACACCTCCATCGCGATTCGCCTTTGGCGGACTACCAGCGTGGAAAAAACTACGTTTTTTTCGCCCCCGACCGCGTAGCCATGCAAGACGCAACCGCACAAATGGCGCTCCTTCAGTTTGATATGTGCGGACGAAATCGAGTCGCCGTCCCAAGCACCGTCCACTGCGACCACCTTATTCAAGCAAGGGAAGACGCTGGCACAGACCTCTCGCGTGCCAAGCACGAAAGCTCCGAAGTTTTTGATTTCTTGCAAACTATCTCTAATAAATATGGCATCGGATTTTGGAAACCCGGCGCAGGCATTATCCACCAAATCGTGTTAGAAAACTACGCTTTTCCGGGCGGAATGATGGTCGGCACAGACTCGCACACCGTCAATGCAGGCGGACTCGGCATGGTCGCCATCGGAGTCGGCGGCGCAGACGCGGTAGATGTGATGGTCGGAATGGCGTGGGAACTCAAAATGCCTAAACTTATCGGCGTAAAGCTG
>JAYWGG010000012.1:0-10119 GCA_043778415.1 Saprospiraceae bacterium | reverse complement strand
AGATTCAGAAAGGCGCGCGACGTGTCGGGCGGCGTGGTGCTTTGGGGGTCGAGTTTTTCCCAAGTGGCGGTCGGCGTGTCAGTGGAGTCGCCCAAGCGAGTAAGTTTCAGCACGACTGTAGTTATTTCCTCGTTGGGAAGTGCTGGCGTTGGCGTTGGGTCGGGCTTGCAACTCCAAATAAGGGAGATGCACAAAAACAAAAAAATAAAAAAATAATTTTTCATAATGAAATAAATTAAAAAATAATGAATAAATACAATGAATAAAGTAATAAATATTGTTCAGGAATGAATATTTCCGAATTTACAGATTAGCTTTAAAGTAACGTCAGTGCCGACTTCGTCGCTAAAATATCGAAATCGGTTCAGGTATTCGCGGTAGGTTTTGTTCAGTAGGTTGCTTGCGCCCAAGCTCACGTCAAACGACTGATGTTTCCACAAAAAAGAGCAGCCAGCGTTTGCGCCGAGCAAAAAATAAGCGGACGGCGGGGACGTGTAGTCGCTATTTTGTGGCACTCGACGCTGCTGCGCAACGTATCTACCAGAACAACTAATGTAGGCTTTTGGCTGCTTCCAGTCGTATTTTGTCCCCAATTCCAGTCGGTCGGACGGCATGAGCGGCAGGTACTCGCCTGCGGTGGAGTTCCATGCGCGGAGCAAAGTTGCCTTGCCAGATGCCGTCCAGTTTTTAGTCAGATGATAGCTTCCCGAAGCGTCCAGTCCCGATATTTGGGCGTTGGTTTGCGTATAGACGAACAGCGGATACGTCCCACTCAACAGCGAAACGGTGCCGAGCGTAGGGCGAGAATAAATAAAATTTTTGATGTTATTGTGGTACGCGCCTACTTCCAAATCCCAGTGACTGCATTCATATTTTGTTGAAAAATTGATATTTTGTGACATTTCGTTGCGCAGCGAATTGTCGCCCAATTCGTAAGATGCAGCACTCAAATGAATCCCGTTGATATACAATTCGCTGACGGCGGGCGGTCGCCAAGCCGTTCCGACGTTGGCGGACATCGAAAAATGGCTGTTGAATCGGTAATTTCCGCCAGCTAAAAGTGTCACATTATTGGATATTTTTGTCGAATTTTCGGGCAACAAAGTAATCGGATTGCTGCGAAATACTTGCAGCCAACGGTAGTCGTATCGGAGTCCGCCTTCGAGTGTGAATTTTTCGCGCGTGTAGCGTACTACTTGAAAAACTCCCGCACCAAAGTTCCAATAATTGGGTATCAAATATCGAAAACCCTTGTAGCTATTGGTTTGTGTGATGCCCGAAATACCCATTTCGCCCGAAAAAAAGCGTCCGAAAATCGGTTGTTTCCAAATACAATCCAAAGTTTGTGTAAGAATGTTGAATGCCAATTCGGGTTTGCTGCGCAATGTTGGGTCGCGCGTAAGTGGTATATCGAGGTCGTATTCTTCTCGCCAGTCGTCTTGCAGTGCGAAAGTAGTTTCAATTTTTCCATGCCGCTCCAAATCGTACAAAAAGTTGATTTTCAACAGATTGTGATTTATTTTTTGAAAAGAACGATTGATTTTATAGCTAAATGTATCTGCGGTAATTGGTTTTTGTCGCCCAAAAGCTGCGTACAAATCCGCGATATTTCCGACGTGCGAGCCTTTGAAGATTCCAATTTTGGTGTTGAAGCTGCTAAAGTAGGTCGAAAGGCTGTACTTTTTGTGGGCGTATTGCGCCGCCAAAGAAAAATTTTGTTCCACAAAACCAGTATTTTCTAAATAATAATTGGGCGACCGAGCGTTACCTGCTCTTTTTATCGTTCCTTGTAGCCGCCAAGCGAACCCAGTCCATTTGCCTTCTGCCGCATTTTCGATGCTTCCAGAAATAAATCCCATTCGACTGTTTGAGCCTGCGCCCGCCAGCAACACTCCGCTCAACCCTGTCACTTTTGGGAGTAATTTTGGTTCTAATAAAATAACGCCGCCCATCGCCTCTGCGCCGTAGCGAATACTCGCCGCTCCGCGCAAGACGGATATATTTTCGGCAGTAAAAGGGTCAATTTCGGGGGCGTGGTCGCTGCCCCATTGCTGCCCTTCTTGCCGGATACCGTTGTTTAGGATTAAGATTCGGTTGCTGTGAAGCCCGTGAATAACGGGTTTGGAGATAGATGAACCTGTTTCGATGGTGTTCATTCCAGCGATATTTTTCAGACTTTCGCCCAATGTTTTTCCGTAGGATTCGAGTTTCTCTGTCGGCGTAAGCGATGTGTGCTGAAGCGTGGCGACGGCAGCATTTTTCGTACTTTTTACCACTATTTCGGTCAAAGTAGCCGCGTCTATTTCCAACTGTATGTGCAAGTGAACGGTAGAAGTAAAAAATATTTCTTCAGAAAGTAGCTTGTACCCCAAATATCTACACTTTAAAATATATTTTTTTACACAAATATTTGGCAATAGAAATTCTCCGCGCTCGTTGCTGGTCGTGCCTTGCTCGGTATTTTCGAGCCAGACTTCCGCGCCCACGAGCGGATTTCGTTGTTCGTCTTCTACTATTCCGTCTATCGAAAAATGACAGGTATCAGACGTATTCGCAGCGGCAACTGTGTGGATGAAAACCCAACACAAGCACGCTACGCAAAGTAATTTTTGCATAGATTTTATTTGTTTTCGGACGTTGTCGATGCCTTGCAGGTCATCAGACGTTGCTGACACCTCACGGGTGTCGGTAACGTATAAAGGCATCGTTAACGTCTAATTTTTTAGATATATTTCCAAAAAATTATGCCGTCGGCGGACCGCGACTTGGGCAATAAAAATAATAAAATACGTAATTTGTGACAAAATACCCGAACTCGGAGGAGGTCAAAGCTGGCGTGAGAGGTCGCAAGTACAGCCCGTCGTCACTATTAGCGAAAGATATTTTATAAAAAATAAAATCGCAGATGGCGCAGGCATGCGTGTCGTATTCGGGGCTGTGAATGTGCTTCGCTCCGTCTTCGGCAGCGCAGTGCAAAACAGCTTCGTGGGGCGTAAAGGCATGGTGGATTTCGCGGAGCAAAAGCGTCTGCGTAAATAGCACCAATAGGAGCAAGGCTCGAATTTTTGTGCGACTGATGTATGTGACAGTATTCGCCAAAAAAATTATTTTTTTAATTCAATCGGAAGTTACCGACACCTCAAAGGTGTCGGTAACTTCCGAAAATAAATTATTCCTATCGAATCAAACTTACCTGTCCCGATAGAACTTTGGTTGCTCCCGTACCAGCTTGATACTCAATGAGATAGGCATACACATCGGGCGGCATCGGCTCTCCGTTGAAGGTGCCGTCCCAGCCTTCGTTGGGCTTTTCGTTGTTGTAAACTACCTTGCCCCAACGGTCGAAAACTTTGAAAGTCTTGATGACTTCGCCACCCAGAAACAGAACGTTGAACTTGTCATTCGAGTTGTCGCCATCGGGTGTGAAAGCGTTGGGAATTTTTATCGGGACGGTCAAAAGCGTAATCGTAGCGGACTTGCTGCAGCCCGCCGCCGTCGTGACCGTCAGTTTATAGACATTCGTGGTCTGCTGCGGGAAAACGGTGATGACTGCGCCAGTGCCGGCGAGATTGTCGCTATTTTCCATCCATGCGTAAGTCAGACCCGTCAGAGAAGCGGGCGCGATGCTGTCAATAGACAATTTGATGGCTGCGCCAAAGGAAACTGTATCGTTGGACGGGTCGGAGGCGAGCGACAAAAATTTGATGCTCGGATTGACGGTCACGGTCGCGCTGTCCGTCGTGGTGCAGCCGATAGAAGACGAGTGAATGAGGCGAATTTTGGTAGTCCCGACGCTCGGAGAGATGCTCAAAGTAGGCGAATTAACCGATATTCCGTTGTAAATCCACAGATAAGTGCCGCCGCCCGCGCTGCTTTGGGGGGTCAGGACTATTTGCTCGCCTTCGCAGACGATTAGTTTTCCGAGAATATCTAATGTATCTTTTTCTACTTTGACGTTCACGAGTCCAGTTTTTTCACAAACACCATTTTTTATTTTCACAAAATAAATCGTCGTAGCGGTCGGTGTTACGACGGGGTTGGGCAGGGTCGAGCTGAAGCCAGCAGGCACAGAAGTCCACGTGTGAGAATATGCTGCGTTGGGCTGAAAGTTCAGTAATATCGGACTGCCGACACAGATGGCGGTATCTTTGGAGGCAAAAGTCGGAGTTGGGGTGACGGTCACGTTTACGGAAGCAGTTTTGGTGCAGCCATTTCCGTAGGTAAATACGACCGAATATGCCTGCGTCACATTCGGATTGACAGTGATGGTCGGCGTAGTTTGGTTGGTATTCCACTTGTAAGTACCTCCTGTGCCGACTACGTTGGCAGTTAAGACGATACTATTTCCGGAGCAAATCGTCGTATCGGCGTTCACACTCAAAGCAGCATCTACTACGGTAATCGTGACGGTATCGCTTTTTTCGCATTGTCCATTTTTAATGGTCAGGACGTAGGTAGTAGCAGTCAGAGGCTGCACCAACGGAGCTGAGTCGGTCGAAAATACCGTGCCGCCTGTCGCCCACGAGTAGGTAAAATTATTGCTTGGTTGCGTGTTGAGTTTTATTTGTTCGCCTTTGCAGATGATTTTATTCGCAGGAAACTGATAGAATCCGTAAGGAATTACTTTTACGGTCGTCGAGCCTAATATCGGACAAGATTTGTAGGTTCCTTTCACTGTATAGGTCGTGGTGCTGGCTGGTGTTACGGTTGGGTTGGGGCAGGGCGTACAGCTTACTGCCATCTCGGGAGTCCATTTGTACTCTGTCACTTCGGGTGCGAAAGCGGTAAGTTGTACGGTCGTGCCGGGGCAAACTTCTGGATTTTGGGGCGTTACGGTGATGCTTGTTACCTCATTGACTCTTACGATTGCCGACGAGGTATCGGTGCAGGCTCCGTTGCGAGTGATGCGGACATAAGTAGTCAATTCGTTTGCTTGGATTGCCAAGTTGTATAAGGTGTCCGAAGTCAGTTGTCCGCTCGGAGGAGTCCAGTTGAAAGTAATTTTTGGAAAATCAGCTGGCTCGTAAGGCTTTGATTTGAGGATTACTTTTCCACCTCGACAAACGAAAGTGTCGGCTGGCATAATGGCAAATTTTAGGTGGTCGGGCAACGAGTCCACGATAATGCGCACCGAATCCGTCTTAATACAGCCTTGATTGTTGATAGTCGCTCTAATGATTACGTCCGCCTCGGGCGAAGTATTGACTACGCCTGCCACGATAGAATCTATTTGGCTCAATGGCGACCAAACTATGTTCGCATTAATAGGCTGCAAAGTACTGGCAAATATTTTCGCTGATTTTCCTTTGCAAAGCAAGAGCGTATCGGGTACGTTGAGTTTGATATTGGACGGAATGACGGTAATATTCACAGTATCTTTGACCGTGCAAACGCCGTTTTTCGCAGTCAAATAATACGAAGCGGTTGCCGAAGGCGTAGCGATTGGATTGGCGATATTTTTATTAGAAATACTATCGGTCGCAGCCCAGAGGTAAGTCACGGTGGGTTGGGTGGCAGTAGTCCCCAAAGGCACCGAAATCCCTTGACACACCATCGTGTCATTCGCAACTTGTAGAACAGGTTTTGTAAAAATTTCAACCCTTACGCTGTCCGTGCTTGCCACTGGGCAGCTCGAATTGGTAACGCTCAAATAATAGCGAGTAGTCGCCGTCGGCACGACTGTCGGATTGGGCAGATTGGACGAAAATCCGGCTGGGATAGACGACCACGAGTAGGACACGCCCGCTACAGGCGCGCCGCCGATAGAAACGGCTTGCCCGATGCAAAGCTGCGTGTCGCGACCAATGTTGTAGGTCGGAGCTGTTGCGTTGAGCGTCGTAATGGTCAGTGAATCCTGGTAAGTACAGAGCGGGGTCGTCAAAGTGACTTTGTATTTTACTACGCCGGCGGTGCTGGCGGTAAAAATTGGGGCAGGACAGTTCGTGCAGCTCAAGCCCGTCGCAGGAGTCCATTGATAAGTGTAATTGTTGGTCGGATAGTCCGTTCCGGCTTGGATTATGAACTGTTCGCCTTTACAAACGGTCACGTCAGGTCCGGCTTCTACGTTGTAAATCCCTACTTTTACGGTGACAGAATCTTTTTGGCAAATGCCATCTACTACCACTTTGTAAGTCGTAGTTTGGGTCGGAAAAGCCAACGGATTGAGGCAATTCGTACAGCTCAATCCCGCCGCAGGCGACCATGTGATGTTGCTGATGCCCGTACCAATGTTCAGTCGAGCCGTGTCGCCGAAGCAAAGCGTCGTGTCGCCGTTGAGTACCGTCAGAGGGATAGGTGTGAGAACCGACTGCGAAGACGGCGACCAATCTACCGAAATACCATCGTTCTGGATTTGGTCGCCCCAGTCATTGACCAACACTACATATACCTTATTTTTTTGAGCATTGATGACGACCGCAAAATCGTCCGTATTTCCGTCGGGAGAAAGATTGCAGTCGAATTCGTCGGTGACAATACTTTGATTGACTGGATTGATAGTGACCAAGCCCGTTGGGTCGGCACCGCCTGCGTAAGAGCTGCGAATAGGCTGATTGTTGCGGATAAAATTTTTGACCATCAACGCACTGTCCAACACTTGCTGCGGAGTGAAAGGTCCCCACACATTGAAGTCAATATCGGACGGCGTGCCAGCACTTTGAAGCACAAACCCAAACGGTCCGTCGGCTTGCGCCTGAATGGTGAACCAATAAAAATTTGGTTGATTGATGCCTATACCAAGCCAGCAGCCACGATTGAGTGTGTCAATATCCATATCCTGAAATCCAGGCTGAAAGTAAAACGTATTGGTCGAATTTTCTGCTGTGGGGCAGCCGTTGAGGGGATTGCCCAAAGCACTCATCAAGTCGGGCTGCAACTGACAATCAGACGCGTCTAAACTAATCGAAAACGGCGTACAACCCTGTGCATTGCCTACGATGATGTAGTAAGTGCCGGGAGTTTTGAAGCTGACGGCGGGTAGATTTCCTGTTGGGCTGGACGCTACGCAAGTCGTCGCCGTATCGCTCGGCAGTCCGTTCAGGACCAAAACGCCTGTCCCGTCGGCTGCGCCATTTATTTTGATAGAGCCACAAATATTTCCGGGCGACACATATTTATAAACATACGTCGGACCGTCGAGAAAAAAATCATTCATGCAAGGACTTCCCGTAAAATTCACGCCTTGGTCGCAGGTAGAAGCCGACTGCGTGAATGGAAAAGCGGTAATCAAAACAGGACTTTGGAGAGAATTGCCGCTGCAAGGCAACGCAGAGCAAGCCCATGTAAGTTTGAAGCCCGGTTTGGTGCCAGACAAGTCGGAATGGAACTTGACGGTGATGCAGCTTGCGTCTGATTTTACCAGAAATTGGTTGTTGTTATCTACGCCTCTCAAACGCCCGATGAGCGGCGCGGTCGTCGAATTTCCTGCGTAAAAATTTAGATAGTCGTAATCTTGGTTGAGATTGAAAGGTGTTTCGATGTCAAATTCTTCCACATTGATAGCGATGCAAGCGTGAATATCATTCGGGCAAATCGTGAATGTCAAATCCTGACCGCTGGAGTAAGGCGCGTTGGGTCCGCCCGAGTCGTAGAGCGTTCCGAAGCAAGCCGTAGAGCCGGGCGCGCTGCCGATGTTGATTTCGGGATTGTACTTTGTGATACACACACGAAATTTTCCTGCATTGGGCGAAGCCGAAGCCGAATAATCATTCACTCGCAGGTAGTAGGTTTCGCCTGCCACGAGTCCCAACTGGTCTATCAGAGCCGAAAGCCCGTTGAGTGGCGCAGAATTGCAGGAGATTTCTTGCAGATTTCCAAAACCACAGTCGCCGCGATAGAGGGCGATTTGGGGATTTTTCAGTCCTGCCGTCCCGCCCGTTCCTTCTACCCGAATCGTGATGTCGAGGATAGAGCCGTTGGCGGGCATCGTGAAAGCAAACCAAACATCGCGCTGCGTGGTGCTGCCATTGAAGCAGATGGGCGCATTAAAATCAGGGTCAATATTGCTGGCGGTCGCGCCTACATTCGAGTAGCTCGTCGTGTCGCAAGAAGGCAGATTGCCGAGATTGACAGCGGCTGCACATTCGTTGTTGGAGGGCGTTTGAGCCTGCGCCGACGAGTAAAGTCCAACAATAGTAAAGAGTAAAATGAATAGTTTTTTCATTATTCGTTTGCGTAAAATTTTAATAGTTGCTGCAAAAAAAATTGCATTTTTTACCGATTAGGAATTTCGTTAATAAGTAAACATCGGTAAAGTTAAATATTTTTTTGAAAACCAAACATACGGTAACAATTTTTTTAGATAATGTGTTTTTTATTCTTACCAAATGAGCGGACTCGTCGTGCTAATATGAACCAAAGTATGCAAAAATTCATTTCAGTAATTGTAAAATAATAAGTAATTTTGCAGCAAAAATAGATGCGATGAATCAACTTCGATAAACACGGAAAGCAAACATACAAATTCAAAGCAGGAACGCACGCAATCGCAGTAAAAGCGATAGACCACGAAGGACTCGAAAGCGTGGAAATCCTCCAACTGAAAGTAAATGGCGACATCGAGCGCGCACAAAAATAACTATCAATTTTTTACTAAAATTAACAAATAATATGTCACAAGATTCGGCAATTCGCCAACTTATCGCCAGAGAATTAGAGCGCCAACGACACGGCATCGAACTCATCGCCTCCGAAAATTTTACGAGCGCGGAAGTCATCTCCGCTATGGGCAGCTGCCTGACCAACAAATACGCCGAAGGATATCCGGGCAAACGTTACTATGGCGGCTGCGAAGTGGTGGACGAAGTGGAGCAGTTGGCGATAGATAGGCTCAAAACCCTCTTTGGCGCAGCCTACGCCAACGTGCAGCCCCACAGTGGCGCGCAAGCCAACGCCGCCGTTTTCTTGGCTTGCCTCCAGCCGGGCGACAAAACTTTAGGTTTCGACTTGGCACACGGCGGACATCTTTCGCACGGCTCGCCTGTCAATTATTCTGGAAAAGTCTATCAGGCGCGCTTTTATGGCGTAGAACCCGATAGCGGCTTGATTGATATGGACAAAGTAGAGGAAATCGCGCTCCGCGAGCGTCCCAAAATGTTGATTTGTGGCGCGTCCGCCTACTCGCGGGACTGGGATTACGCCCGATTCAGAGCTATCGCAGACCAAATTGGTGCTTTGCTTCTCGCCGATATTGCGCACCCGTCGGGTTTGATTGCAGCAGGATTGCTCAATAATCCGATGGAACATTGCCATATTGTGACATCTACTACACACAAAACTCTTCGCGGACCGCGAGGCGGAATCATTATGATGGGCAAAAATTTTGATAATCCTTTCGGTCGTGTGACCCAAAAAGGAACTATCGTCAAAATGTCGGCTATCTTGGACAGCGGCGTTTTTCCGGGTATGCAAGGCGGACCTTTAGAACACGTTATCGCCGCCAAAGCAGTGGCTTTTGGCGAAGCTCTGACTCCCGAATTTAAAATTTACGGACAGCAGGTGATGAAAAATGCGGCGACTATGGCAAACGCATTCGTAGCCAAAGGGTACAAAATATTTTCTGGTGGTACCGATAATCACTTGATGTTGTTGGATTTGCGCCCCAAAAATGTGACTGGCAAACAAGCAGAGGAAGCGCTCGTGAAAGCTGACATCACGGTCAATAAAAATATGATTCCGTTTGATACCCAAACGCCGACCATCACTTCGGGGATTCGCATTGGGTCGCCTGCGATTACGTCGCGCGGTTTCGTGGAAGCGGATTGTTTGAAAATCGTAGATTGGGTGGACAAAGTCATCGAAAGCCATGACAATCAGGAAGTTATCGCAGAAGTTCGGAGCGAAATAAATAATTATATGAGCAAATTTCCGCTCTACTCGTAGGATAATGAACGTAAATAGTTTTTAGTGATTGGTGATTAGTTTTTAGCTGAATAACTAATTGATAATCAATTAATTGTGCTGCTTTATCATTATAACTGATGTTACGCGGAAACATTTTAAATTTACTCATTTGAGTTTAGCTTTGTAGCTATTGACTTGGTTTTTGTCACTTTTTTCCTTGATGAAAAAAGTAACCAAAAAAATCAAGTGCTCTGTATAAATTCTAAAGTTTTTGCCTAA
>JAYWGG010000011.1:0-10135 GCA_043778415.1 Saprospiraceae bacterium | reverse complement strand
TGGGAATGTAGCTATGGCGCAGCGCGCAAACCTATCAAAATAGCTTTTTTATTCGAGCATAAAAGTTACGTGCCGAAGTTTCCGCACCTCCAACTGCTACGATATATGTTGGAAATTTGGGACGATTGTGACCGAAATAAATTGCCGCTTACGCCTGTTGTCCCTATTGTTGTTTATCACAATAAAGACCCCAAACGACACTGGCGGTACAGACCATTCGCAGAATATTTTAAAGAAATAGACGAATTTTTGCTGCCTTATGTTCCTGCTTTCGACTACCAACTTACTGACCTCACGAGCTTCTCCCAAGAGGCATGGCAAATGCTGAAAGCTGGGCTTTTGCTACATTCTTTGCGGACTTTACGCTTCGGCGGCGACGGAGAGTATGTACTTCAAAACAGTAAACTGATGTTCGTCAGCGTCGGCGATTCCGAAAAAAAGGAGTCATTGGAAACTTTTTTGGTCGCTCAATTTGTTTATATCCTAAAAAACAACGAATTTAGCCCAGAAAATGTGCAAAAAATTATTCAAACTGTAAAAAATACTGGAAATAATATGAATTCTTATGATTATCTGATGCAAGAAGCCGAAAAAAAAGGTATTGAAAAAGGTATTGAAAAAGGTATCGAAAAAGGTATCAGCCAAAAAGAGCGCGAGGTGGTTGGCAACATATTGGAGCAGTTCCCAAATTGGGAAGATGAAAAAATTGCTAATCTCGCTACTTCTACACTTGAGGTGGTGCGTGCAGTCCGCGACGAACTGCGTATGAATAGTTAGAAAGTCCGACTATCAGAAAATTTTAGCATCGGTCGTCCGCGTTTATGGAAATATTTATTCAATAAAAATATACATATTTCGTGACATTCTAAAACCAACTTTTTTTGCTTTTGCCGCTACCGCCCAATCCTAAAACCCCAAGGATACCCCGCGCTATCTCACGAGTAATAGCACGACCAACTTGCTTGGCGACAGGATTGTCAATTACCTTCGTAAAAATATTTTTTCCTTCTTCTAATATTGTTTGGGTTTCGGTTTTTTCGCCGTTTTCGCCCAAGCCGCCTGATACTGCATTTATTTTTGCGGTTAATATTTCGTAGGCACTTTCACGATTAATATTTTCGTTATATTTTTTCTGAATGACGGAGGCAGCATTTATAGCTTCTATAACTTCACTTGTCAAAATATTCATCTGCGATTGAGGCGGGCGGAGCATCGTGTGAACCAAGGGCGTAGGGATTCCTTGCTCGTTCAAGGCGGTGACAAAAGCCTCGCCAATGCCTAATTCGGTAATTAATTTTTGGGTGTCGTAGTAGTTAGTTTCAGGATAATTTTCAGCCGTGAGTTTGATAGCCTTTCGGTCTTTGGCTGTAAAAGCTCGCAAAGCGTGCTGGATTTTTAGACCCAACTGACCCAAAACTGCGTCAGGAATATCGGCAGGATTTTGGGTAACAAAAATAATTCCAACTCCTTTGGAGCGAATTAATTTTATAATTGTCTTTATTTGTGACAACAAAGCATCAGAGGCTTCTTCAAAAACCAAGTGCGCTTCGTCAATAAAAATTACCAATTCGGGCTGCTCAAGGTCGCCAACTTCCGGAAAACTGCTGTATATCTCTGCCAACATTTGTAGCATAAAGGTCGAAAAAAGTTTGGGCTTGTCCTGAATATCCGTCAATCGGACGACCGAAACCATACCTTTTCCGTTCTCGTCGCGGCGGCATAAGTCGGCGACTTCAAATGACCGTTCCCCAAAAAAGGTCGCCGCGCCTTGCTGCTCCAACTCCACTACTTTGCGCATAATCAAGCCAACGGTGGAGGAAGTAATCAAGCCAAACTCCGCTTTTACCACATCTTTTCCTTCGTTGGTGATGTATTGCAACACTTTTTTGAAGTCCGCCAAGTCTAAAAGCGGCAACAACTGGTCGTCGCAATATTTGAAAATTACGGCAACTGCGCCCCCTTGCGTATCGTTCAGACCCAATATTTTGGAGAATAAAACAGGTCCGAACTCAGTGATTGTGGAGCGAAGTCGAGTGCCTTTTTCGTTGGAAAGTGTCAAAAATTCGACGGGGCTGCCCTCGGCTTTATAGCTGATTTTCAACTGTTCGGCTCGCTTGACCACGCGCTCGTCGCTGCTATCTCCTGCGGACGCAATGCCGCTTAAGTCGCCTTTTATATCCATCAAAACGACTGGAATACTCGCTGCCGAAAGCTGTTCGGCGATTACTTGTAGCGTTTTGGTCTTACCAGTTCCCGTCGCACCTGCTATCAATCCGTGGCGATTGAGCGTGCGCATCGGCAACGAAACGACAGCGTCTGAAAAGCAAATGCCCTCCAACATTGCCGCCCCCAGCATCAGAGAAGTACCTTTGAAAGTATATCCAGATTTTATTTCCTCAATGAATTTGTCTTGATTTGCCAAAATTATTTTATTCAGAATATGTCACAAAAATGCTAAAAAATTTATTTTAAAATCGTAATATCTCCACGATACACCAAACCTTTGGTGATATTTAACTTCAAAATATAATAATAAGTTCCGTGCGGAAGCATCTGTCCCGACTTATTGGTGCCGCCCCAGTTATTGGTGTAAGGCTTGGTTTGATAGACGATATCACCCCAACGATTGAATACAACTAACTCATTATCAAGGAATTGTTCGGTAGTGCCGTAGGTAATAACGTCAAAAATCAATACATCATTTTTGCCGTCCGCATTCGGAGTAATGGCATTTGGCAAAAATTGTTCGATGCCGTCTGGATTGGGTTCTACTTTAATTTTTACGTCCGCCGTATCGCAAAGATTGGGACACAATTCCGAACAAATCGAGTAGCTAAAAGTTAATTCTCCGAAGAAAGATGGCGGCGTTGTGACGGCATATTTTCCGCTATCCGACAAAGCCAAACTTCCGATAAGCAACGGATTGACGATGGAAGTAATGATATTTCCGCCACCATTCACGTCATTTTTTGTCAAATTGACCAGCAGTGGATTGATGTCGAAAGGTTTCACAAAAGCGTCATTGTTCGCCAAAGGTTTATTGATTTTTGTGACTACTATTGTGTCCGTCGCGTAGTTCGGGCAAGCGGCAGTGGAAAGTTTCCAGAAAAAAATATTTTCGCCCGTAAAGAGATTTTCTGCTGTTGCCACACCGCCGACGGTGTTGAGCAAAGTACCATTTCCGTCCGCCCAAACGCCCGTCGTTCCCGTAGGAGTATTGCCGGTCAGCACTACATTGTCGGTGCAAGTAGGTTGGTCGGAACCTGCATTGGCATTGGGTAAATCTGGTTTTTTTGCAACAAAAACGGTATCTGATATTTGGCAACTATTTACACTGTTTGTGACAGTCAAAATATAAATACCCGTCTTATTTACAGACGCATTTGGTGTAGTAGCTCCCGCCAAAATACTGCCGCCAACACTCGTCCAAAGATAGCTAAAATTAGCACCCGTAGATGAGCCTGCACCACTCAAAACAAGCACCGAATTGGGGCAGCGAAGGGTGTCGGGCTGCGCAATATTGGCAGTCGGAATATTGGTATCTTTGGTCACTATCGCAACATCTGTCGCCGAGCAGCCATTGATAGTGTCTTTGACCAACAAGGTATAAGTGCCTGCTTGGTTGATAGTTGCGGAGTTGGTGGCTACACCGTTGGTGATATTTCCTCCGTTGGCAGAAGTCCAAAAATAAGTGATTTTCGTTCCGCTTGCAGAATTTTGTCCGTCGAGAACAAGGCTCGTAATTTGGCACGTCAAAAGTCCGTCCGCACCTGCGTCCGCGACGGGTTTTACCTTATCAATTCCGATGACCACGCTGACCGAATCTTTACAGTTATTAGTCGTATCTGTGACAATAAGTTTGTAAGTGCCAGCACTATCTACCTTTGCGGAGATTGTATTTTGTGTCCCTGCGAGAATACTTCCATTGGTCGTCGTCCAAGCATAACTATAATTCGTCCCAACCGAAGTTCCGACGCTGTTGAGGTCAATGACTGGATTTTTGCAAGTTACCGTCGCAGTGGTTGCTTTTACTGTAGGTAGCGTTTTATTGCCTGTCACAATGATGGTATCTTTTTGAATACAATTATTCGTAGAATCTTTTACCGTAAGAATAAAAGTGCCTGATTGTAAGGCAGTTGCGTTGATTTGGTTGTTTGCGCCGATGATTGCGCCGCCGTTGGTCGCCATCCACATATAAGTAAAGTTCGCGCCTACGGACGAACCCGCTCCGCTGAGTGCCAAAGTAGGATTGCTACAGCTAATTTTACCCGTTGCAGTCACGTTTGCCAAAGGCAAAATAGTGTTTTTGGTGACTACCACCGTCGCCGTATCGCGGCAACCATTCACGCTATCTCTGACTACGAGAAAGTAAGTGCCAGCCGAATCTACGACTGGATTGAGTGTATTGATACCCGAAACGAAATTTCCCATCGCAGAGCTTGTCCAATTGTAAGAGTATTTTGCACCGAGCGAGGAGCCAGTTCCGTTCAATGTTGCGGTCGGCGCACTGCAATTTATTTTAGCCGTAGGAAATGCCACTGCATTCGGCGGCGTAATATTTTTGGTAACAACAAGAGTTTTTATTGACTTACAACCTGTCACGGTATCCCGCACTTCGAGTTGATAACTTCCTGCGGAATCCACGCTAACGTTGAGTATATTGGTCGGCGACGTAAAATGTCCATTGCCGGAGGTCGTCCATTTGTATCTGATGCTGCTGCCTGTGGTAGAGCCGTTTCCTGAAAGCGTGAGGATAGAATCCTTGCAACTCAAAGGCTTGGAGTTTCCTGCCACCACGACGGTCGGAAGATTATTATCGGGCGCAATGGAGTCCGACGCAATCGCCGTACACCCGTTCACGGTATCTTTTACTATGAAATTATAAACCCCTGCTGCATTTGCGGTAGCAATAATTGAATTTTGCCCTGTCACAATATTTCCAGTTATCGTCGTCCATTTGTAAGTAAATCGCGTTCCTGTGGACGAGCCAGTACCGTTCAAAGTTTTGAGCGTATCGGCGCAAGTGAGTATTCCTGCTGGAATAATGGCAATCGTTGGCGCAAGCAAATCTTCCAAAACGGTAATGGAATCACTTCTAAAACAGCCGTTGGACGTGTTCGTAACTTTGAATGAATACAGTCCGCCTTTGTTGATAATTGAATTTATGGCGTTGGTGGGCGAAACAAAATTTCCTCCTACCGTATTCCATTCGTAAGCAAAAAGCGCGCCCGTAGAGGTCAAAGCGCCGCCGAGTGTATCTGTTGGAAAATAACAATTAATGGGTTTTCCTACGCCGATGTCTATGACGGGGCGAATGGTATCTACGGTCACAAAAATCGTATCCGCGCTTTCTGCCGAGCAACGGCTGAAAGTATCGGTGACATACAAAAGGTATTTTCCTGCCGAATTGACGACTGGATTGAGGGTATTTTGTCCAGACACAAAGCTGCCGCCTGCCAAGGCTTCCCAATTAAAACGAGTGTTGAGCGTAGTAGAGCCGATGCCGCTCAAAGTATCTAATGTATGCAAACAGTTGATAACTCGGCGGAATGGCGGAAGTACTTTGGCTATCGGGACGGTAAAGTTGCCGGGAATGCAAAATGTGTCGGTAGAAGTATGAGGCGGAACTGCGGAGTCCTGTATTTTTACTATATAGCAGGCTTCGGTGCCAGTCGTCAGGTCTTCCGAGTTGGATACCACCATGCCGTTTTCATTTTTCCAAGTAAAAAAATAAGGCGCAGTACCGCCCGTAACGGTGATATTGACTTTTCCGCCAAAAGGGTTCGTACAATTTACGCCTGATATGACAGTATCTGTCACAAAAACTACTTTATTGATAATTATTTTGCCATTGACGGGCGTAACTGTGGTCATAGAATCTTTGGCGAGGTATTTTCTCGTCGCTTCCATCGTGATAGGCATATTCGTAAAAGCAACGGGCGACATGCTGCCCGGAGGTCCGATAGCCAAAAAACAGACTTCAAAAATAGTGTTTCCGTCTGGGATAGTCGTCGGATTTGGATTTGACCAAGAGAGCGTTAATTTACCATTATTGACCGTTGTTAGACCAAAATTATTACCCAATGACATATTGGCGACGGCGATATTTTTGATAGTATCGTACTTTACTATGGAGGAATCCCAGTTGATAGAAAATTGCACGCCCGTCATTTGTTTGAAATTTTGAACCGAAACTTCGGCGCAAACTTTCAGCCCTTCGTCCGTAAAGTAGGTATTGGTAGATACTACGAGGGGATTGACTACTGGATTTATCAATGTCACAGTTCCATCTGTTTTGGTCAAACCTACGTCGGCTCCGCCTGCCAGCGTGCTGATAGCAATGTAAGGGGCAGGATTATTGGAAATAGTAATCGGAGTGACATCACCGATATTTTTGATTGCCGTAAAACAAATTTTAAAAATAGACGCTCCCGTAGCTCTCTGTACGCCACCTTGCGAGCTTATCCAGTGCATAACAATCGTCCCCGCCGCAGTATTGACCGTAAAATCGGCGGCGGTCATGCCCGGAAGATTGTAGGCAGAAGTAGAGTCAAATCTGATTTTGGTCGGGTCGTAATTGATAGAAAATTGCAATTCTGAAATCAGACTGAAATCTTTTACCGTAAAATCAATACACGTCGGGTCGCCAATTTCTGTCACCGAACTCCCTACTTTTATCGTCGGCTGCAGCACCGAACTGATGATATTGACACGTCCGGGCGTGGTCGTGAGTCCGATATTTGCGCCAGCCGAAGCACCGCTTGTGATTTTCGTTGGCACCGGAATCCCGTCTATCGAAATATCCGAAAAACTGCCTATCGTCCCAATCGCCGTAAAACAGATGCTGAAAATAGTCGTTCCGTCGGGAAGCGTAGTGCCATTGGAGCTGCTCGTCCAGTTGACAGTAATTAAGCCATTAGCAGCTTGCGAAACGTCAAAACTCGCCGTACCCAAACCTTTTGCTGAAAGCATAGCAGGAAAATTATTCAAAAAATTATACGTCAGTTTTGTTTTGTCGAAATGAATCGAAAACATCATACTGTTGATGTCTATGAATTTGTTGGCGCGAATATCTACACATACCACGTCGTTGGGCTGCGCATTTTGTATGGAACCCGAAAGTTCGAGCGGTGCAGTCGTCCCCGGTACTACCGTGATGCCACCGGGCGTACCAGTGTTGGTTGGTACAAGTGTGTCAGACCCACCAGGCGGATGCTTGATGCATTCTTTAACAACAGGATTACTCGTGATAGCAAAAGGAGTGGTAGTGCCGGGCGCGCCGATGACGGTAAAACAAATCCTAAACAACAAGGCTCCGTTGGGCAGCGAAATACCATCGGTGCTGGCAGTGTTGTCGAACCAACTGAAACCTATCGCGTTGGCTACCCCTGTTTGGGCGGGCAGGCTGAATGAAGAGGGATTGATGCCAAGCGTAGTGTTGAATGAGGTGACATTGCTGAAAGCCAACACGCTGGCGTTCCAACTGACAGAATACTGGAGCGAAAGCACGTTGGTAAAGTCGGTAGTCGTCACGTCCACGCAAACCAAATCGCCGGGGCTGCCTGTCACTTGGCTAAAATTGAGTATAAGCGGGGTTTGACTTCGCACCGAAGACGCAGAAAATAAGAAAACGAAAATAAAAAGTATATATTGGATTAAATTTTTCATGGTACAAATTGACGTTTTGATAAAAAGTTTTGGAATAAATTTATAGAAAATAAACTGCTAAAACGTCCGCTAACGGCGATTGTTGGTATTTAGAGAGTACGAAACGTTTATTTCGTGCGTGCTGCCCGCGTAAGGACCGAAGGTTCGGAACGAATAATCGTATCCGTAGCCGATGCGAAGGTGGTTTTCGTCCCAACCGATGTTTTCGCCCAACGTGACTCCAGCTTCTGCGTGGAGCATAGACGCAGTAGAATATCCCGCTCCCAACCAAAAAGTCGGGTTGAGTTGGTATTTCAAATTCAAATCAACGTTGATAGGCGCGTTGGGTGCGTATTTTATCCAAGCAGACGGCTCCAAATAAGCTCCGTCGCCCATGCCGTAGATGAAGCCCAACAATCCGTAGAAGTGTTGGATTCGTTTGGTCGTGAATTTTCCAGTATTGTCGGTATAATTTACGTCCAACCCGATGACTTGCGGAACAGAAAGTCCACCATAAATGGTATTGCCGTTGAGTTTGCCGCGCTCGCCAGACAGTTTTTTGTAATAATAAATACCCAAACCAGCGTCGGGAAAAATCTTTTTCTGGTCGTTGGTGGCTTCGATGTCGCCCGCATCACGCAGACGCAACTTGGAGGTATTGACTCGATACTGCACCACGCCGACCGTCAGACCCACAGAAAGCCCGCTTTCGGTAGGGTCGGAGGAAAAAATAGCACCGATTCTGCCGTAAGCACCCGTAAAACCAGTCGGACCCGTCTGGTCATTCATTATGTAGCCACCAGTGAGGATATTGACATTGTCGGAAGACGTACCGATGTATTCGGCGCGCACTGTCTGGGTAGTCGGCGCGCCGTCCAACCCAATCCATTGCTGGCGGTAAGAAATTCCGACGTTGAGATTGTCGTCCGAAGTATGAAAAATATTGCTCACAGAAGCGGGATTCAAGATGCCGTTATTTTCGCGGTATTGAGAAAAAAGCGGCAGCTGCTGTGCGAAAAGCGTAGTTTGGAGGGTCAATGCAAGAAGCAGTACAAAAATCGGAAGCGATTTTTTCATGGGAAAACAGTTTTTGCGAACCGAGCTGAAGATTTTTAGGCGCAGCACCGATTTTGTAAGGTAAAATTTTAGGTCTTTTCTGAAATATTTATTGTAATTTCTTTCAAAAAAACTGCAACAAAATGCAAAGTTAAGGGTTGTGAGTCAAAAGTTCAAGTATTCGCAAAAATATTAATTGTTAAAAAAAATTACGTAGCATTTTTGAGGAATGAAGAAAAAATAAAGTACTCAATTTTTTACAATAAATTCAATCAATAACAAGGCATTTTTTGAGGCGCAGCCGCTTTTTTTTTATACCTTCGCACAAAATTTTTAAGAAATGACTATTGAGCAACTAAAAAAAGTAAAAGACCGTTTGGCTTCGTTAAGGAGGTATCTTTGACGTGGACAATCGGCTTGTTCAGATGGAAGAAAAAGAGCAGCTAACGCTCAATCCCGAATTTTGGAACGACCCCAAATCGGCGGAAGTAGTAATGAGAACTATCAAAAGCCACAAAAATTGGATAGATAACTTTCGAAGCGTCGAAAGTGTGATAGACGAAGCAGAAGTCTTGTTCGAGTTCCTCAAAATGGGCGAAGGCTCGGAGGACGAAGTCGAAGCGCAGTACAAAAAATGCGTCGAAATCCTCGACGACGTTGAGTTCCGCTCCACCCTCAACCAACAAGAAGACGAATTGAGTTGTATCCTCGAAATCAACGCAGGCGCAGGCGGCACCGAAGCCTGCGACTGGGCAGAAATGCTGCACCGAATGTATGTCATGTGGGGCGAAAAAACAGACTTCAAAGTATCCGAACTCAACCGAACCAACGGCGACACGGCGGGTTTGAAATCCGTTTCGCTCGAAATAAACGGCGACTTCGCCTACGGAATGTTGAAGGGCGAAAACGGTGTCCACCGTCTGGTGCGCGTCAGTCCGTTCAACTCGCAAGGCAAACGCATGACTTCCTTCTCGTCCGTCTTCGTGCATCCACTGATTGACGACCGCATCGAAATCGAGATAAATCCAGCCGACTTGGAGTGGGACACGTTTCGCGCAAGCGGCGCAGGCGGGCAACACGTCAATAAAACGGAGTCCGCCGTGCGCGTCCGACACCTGCCGTCGGGAGTGGTCGCCGAGTGCCAACAAGAACGCTCGCAGCACCAAAACCGCGAAAAGGCGATACAAATGCTCAAATCACGACTCTACGAATTGGAGCTGAAAAAGCAGTACGCCGAGCGCGAAAAAGTAGAATCTGGCAAAATGAAAAACGAGTGGGGCAGCCAAATCCGCAGCTATGTGCTGGACGACCGCCGCGTAAAAGACCACCGCACAGGCTTCCAAACTGGCAACACCGACGCTGTGTTGGACGGCAACATTGACGGGTTTTTGAAAGCCTTTTTGATGTTCGACGGCGACCCCGCAGGCGACGG
>JAYWGG010000010.1:0-3342 GCA_043778415.1 Saprospiraceae bacterium | reverse complement strand
AGGTCGCGGCAGTGCGAACCCGTAAGCGGTCCTTCCTGCATTTTTTGCATAATTCCCTTCTTGATAGCACCCTGAAAACGCGCGTCGATAGAGCCTCCTACGATGCACCACATAAAAACCAACTTTCCGCCCCACTTCAAATCTTCGGTTTCGGTGAGTTTTACACTCAAATCCGTGGGATTTGCCATTCCTTCGTGGTACGGCTCGAACCTCATGTGGACTTCGGCGAACTGCCCTGCGCCGCCGCTTTGTTTTTTGTGTCGGTACGTTTCATTGCACATTTGGGTAATCGTTTCGCGATACGGAATGCGCGGACGCTCGAAATCCATGTGGAGGTCGTACATTTTTTCGATGCGGTATTTTATCAAGTCCAAGTGCAACTGCCCTTGTCCATGCAGAATCATTTGTTTGAGTTCTTGCGAAAGCTCGACAATCAAAGTTGGGTCTTCCTCTTGAATATTGTGGAGTGCTTTGGCGAGTTTTTCCATATCGGCTTTGTTGGGCGGCTTCACGGCAGTTCGAATCCGAGCTTCTGGAAACGGAATAGGCGCAATTTTTACCTCAAAACCCTTGACGCTCAGCGTGTTGTTGGTGTGCGAGTCTTTGAGTTTGACGGCTACGCCGATGTCGCCTGCTTTCAAAATTTCTACCGCTTCGCGATTTTTTCCATTGGCTTCGTAAATATTTCCAAAACGCTCGGACGCGTTGTTGTTGTCATTGACCAATTCGTCGCCTGCGTGGAGTGTCCCCGAATAAACTTTGAAATAAGACACGTTTCCGACTTTGGGTTCTGAAAGCGTTTTATAAATAAAAATTGCTGTTTTTTGAGTCGCGTCGCACGCGAGAGTTCCGCCGTCTTCGGTGGGAGCGGCGGGGCGGTCGGCAGGCGACGGAGCGATGTCATTGATGAAACCCATAATGCGTCCGCTGCCCATATTTCGGATTGAGGAAGCGCAAAAAACGGGAAAAATCTGTTGGTTGGCGAGCGCAATGGTCAATCCTTGCGCAAGCTCTGACTCGCTCAAAGTTCCGTTTTCAAAAAATTTTTCCATCAATCCTTCTTCGTTTTCGGCGGCGGCTTCTACGATTCGGTTGTGCATTTCGAGTGCGCGCGCCATTTCGGTAGCAGGAATAGTCAATTTTTCGGGTTTTCCGCCATCATTCTTGAACTCATACACGACCATTCGGAGGGCATCTACGATGCTGTGAAAGCCAGAACCTTGTTGGAGTGGATACTGAAAAGCCAGTATTTTGCTTCCAAAACGCTTGATCGCTTGCTCAAGTGTGGTGTCGTAGTCGGCTTTTTCGTTGTCGAGATGATTGATAACAAAGACGGTAGGCGTACGAAACTCTTCGATGTATTCCCAGAGGATTTCGGTGCCGACTTCTACACCGCTTTTGGCGTTGAGGAGCATGAGAGCGGTATCGGCTACTTTGAGGGAAGACACGATTTCGCCTACGAAGTCGTCGGAGCCGGGCGTATCAATGATGTTTATTTTGGAGTTTTTCCACTTAGCGTGCATCAGGGTACTAAAAATAGAGTTGCCTCTTTCCTGTTCGATGTTGGTGTAGTCCGACACGGTAGAGCGGTCAGTTACCGTGCCGCGTCGCGTTATAGCGTGCGCTTCGTAGAGCATCGCCTCTGCGAGGGTGGTTTTGCCGGAGCCAGAGTGCCCGAGCAGTACCACATTGCGAATTTGCTTGGTTTCAAAAGTCGTCATGTTTGCTCAATTTTATTTGGTGAAAAAAGAAAGTGGCGGAAAAAAATCAGTATTTTGTCGTTCACTCGAATTGCGCAATTAAGTTAGGAATATTTTAGGAACTAAAAAATTTTTTGGAAAAATATTTTAATTTTTTTTCGGCGAGCGCATAAAAAAGCCTTTTTGCACCTTCAAAGGTGCAAAAAGGCTTTTTTTATTTGATAATTTTAAGGAAATGTGTCTAAAATAAATTACTCATTTCTTCTTCATTCCTAACAAAAAAACTCTGAAATATTAGGGCAAAAGAAATTTACAATTCCTTGATTTTTATTTTTGCGCCTGCCCGAATACCTTTTGGGTTGTGGATACCGTTGAGTCGCAGCAGGTCGCGAAGCGAAACGCCTGAATATTTTTCAGCTACTTCCGAAAGCGTTTCGTTTCGCTTGATTTGATAGTACAGATAGCGATGACTTTTTTTACCCGATTTCAGCTTTTCGGTGGCGGCAGCATCGTCGGTAGTTGCGTTGTCGATTTCGCTTGCAGGCTCCATTGTGGAACTGCTTTCTACTGGCACGATGGTATTTTCAGCGACGGCGACCGTTGGGGTTTCCGCAGTTGGGCTGTTGTAGTTTGCTTTCAAACGACGGATTTCTTTCGGCAAATAGATAGCCAATTCTTGTCCTTTATAAAGGTGTGGAGAGTCGAGTTTGTTCCACACGATGAGATGCTCGGAGCCGCAGTTGAATATTTTTGCTAATTCTTCGAGCTTGTCGCCTGCTTCTACGCGATAGGTGGACTTGATATAATTTTCGTCATCATTGTCGGTGATGCCCGGCGCAACCAACTCGGTCACGAAGGAAGGGCGGCTATCGGGGTGTTCGAGATAATCTTGGAACGAATAGATGGCTCGCTGCGGCAGCACAACGGGGCAACTCCCCTGCGAATTGGCGGGTACCAAATCTCGCCCATAAGCGGGATTGAGCATCTGCACCAACGAGAGCGGCAGCGCAGTGACGGACGCAATGAGTTGGAAAGAAATATTTTGATTGACCCGCACTACGCCCGTTATTTGAGCGTCCAAAGCAGGATATTTTGGTTTTAGATTGTGTTCTTTGTAAAATTGCAAAATATAATTTGCAGCAATAAAAGCTGGCACATAGTTTTGTGTTTGCTGTGGCAAATAGGGACGAATGCGCCAAAAATTCTTGCTGTGTCCGCGCTTGATAGCAGCATTTACGCGGCTCGGACCGCTGTTGTAGGCGGCAATGGCGAGCGACCAATCACCGAAACTATTGTAAAGGTCGGACAAATATTTTGCGGCGGCGGTGGTAGATTTTATGACATCTCTGCGCTCGTCCATCCAGCTGTTGATGCCCAAGCCGTATTCGTTGCCAGTTTGAGCCATGAACTGCCAAAGTCCTGTGGCTCCTGCTACGGACACGGCGCTCGGATTGAGGGCGGACTCCAACACCGAAAGCATTTTTAGGTCGGCGGGCAAGCCTTTTTCGGCTAAAATTTTTTCAAAAATCGGAAAATACATAACTGTTTTTCCGAGCATTTGTTCGGTTTTTTCTCTTTGGCGGTCTGTGTAGCCGTTGATGTAGCTGCGCACTTCGCGTGTGAAGCGGGGCGCAATGCAACT
>JAYWGG010000009.1:0-10166 GCA_043778415.1 Saprospiraceae bacterium | reverse complement strand
ATTTTGGGTCAAAACAAGGCAGATTTGAGGCGCGATGCCGTGCATCGTAACGAAAATCTAACGCAGTTTTGGCTCAAAAGACAAGTCAGAATACAGTAACTTATTTTGGACGCTTTCCTAATGAATGAGGAAAAAAATAAGTAGTTTATTTTTGACGAGTTTCTAAACCGTGCCGCGATTGCGCACTCGCCAAATAGACATCAACATTCTGACTGGAAAGATAATCGAAATAATGACGCTTCCGACTGCAAAAAGCAGCATTTCGCTCCGAATATAAGCCGCCATCTTATCCGCCAATGTGCCTTTCAGACCGCTCGTGAGCGTTTCGGGACCCTTTTCGTCAATGAACGTCTGGAATAAATTGAGGTAATGTATGAGCGCGAAGATAATCGGCAGACTAATGAGTATCATCAGCAGTTTGAGCCACTGGATTTTTGCCAAAAAAGTAAATTTTAACAAAAAAACATAACGTGTGAGCGTCACAAAAACGACAATATAAAGTAGATTGATACCCCAAAATGGGTACGGATTCACGTTGCTCATAATAGGGTAAAGAATACCCGCCGCCAAGGCGAACGTAAAAATCCACCATAAAAGCTCCAATCGGAGTGCCAGTCGAGTTGTCTGATTCATATAAATTAGCCGTTTTTGTGTCGAAATAAATCTTTTGTGCCTGATTTTAAGGAATGAAAAAAAATAAGTAGTTTATTGATTTTCGGGCAAAATTAACCATAATTTGTCGTATATTCAACTAAAAATAACGCGCCACGCAATGATTCAAATAGTAATTAGGAATTAGGAAAAAATAAAGTATTCAAATCTTTTCTTCCTTGCCAATGCAAAATCTTTGCTACCTTTGGCTGCGCAAACAATATTTGTCCGTCAGACCTAAAAATTTTGTTTGGCTAAGTTAAAAAAAACACCATTTTTTATGTTCATCTCACGTCGCCCTCGTCGCAACCGCAGCAGTGCCGCCCAGCGCGGATTGATGCGCGAAACTCACCTAACGCCCGAACACTTGGTGTTGCCGCTGTTTTTGGTGGACGGCAACAATATTCGGAGCGAAATAGCTTCTTTGCCCGGAAGTTTTCGCCTCTCGATAGACCAAATTCTGTTTGAGATAGACGAGTGCATGACGCTCGGAGTCCAAAGTTTTGATATGTTTCCCGCCGTCGCCGATGGCTTGAAAGACAAAACGGCTACTTACAGCTACGCCACCGAAAATTTTTACCTTCGCGCTGCCAGCGAAATAAAAAAACGATTTCCAGAGTGTTGCCTTATCAGTGATGTGGCGATGGACCCGTACAGCTCCGACGGTCACGACGGTTATGTAGATGATTTTGGGAATATTTTGAACGACGAAACACTCCCGATACTCGCCAAAATGTCCATCGCGCAAGCGCAAGCGGGCTTCGACATCGTCGCGCCCAGCGACATGATGGACGGGCGCGTGGGCTATCTCCGCCGTGCTTTGGACGACGCGGGCTACACCAAAACGGGTATTATGAGCTACACCGCCAAATATGCAAGTGCGTTTTACAATCCATTCCGCGACGCATTGGACTCTGCACCCAAATCGGGCGACAAAAAAACCTACCAAATGGACTCCGCCAACCAGCGCGAAGCACTCATCGAAGCCGAATTAGACGCTGCCGAAGGTGCGGATTTTTTGATGGTAAAGCCCGCTTTGCACTACTTGGACGTAGTAAAATTGCTGAAAGATAACTTCGACGTGCCGATAGCGGCGTACCATGTTAGCGGCGAATGTGCGATGCTGTTGGCGGCGTGTCGCAACGGCTGGCTTGACTTCGAGCGGGCGATGCCCGAGGCTTTGTTGAGTATTCGACGCGCAGGTGCGGACGTGATTTTGACGTATTTCGCCAAAGAATACGCCAAACGCTATCGAGCGGGAAGTTTAAAATTTTAGGAGAAAGAGATTTTTCGCCGTCCGTCGTCCAAAGCCTCTATTTGGAGCCGAAACATATTTTCGGGCAAAAAGTCGGCAATCAAATCTGCCCACTCGATGAGGCAATACGCATCGTCGTAGAGGTAATCTTCGATGCCAAAGTCAATCGCTTCCTGCGCTTTTTGCAGCCGATAGAGGTCTATGTGGCGAACTAATTGCTGTTTTTGAGTTGTTTTTTCTACCAAAAAATACTCGTTTACCAACGAGTACGTTGGGCTTGAAACTCGCCCGTCTATCCGCCAATGCGCGCAAAGTGCTTGGACGAAAGTGGTTTTTCCTGCGCCCATTTCGCCCGTCAGCGTCCATTTTTTTCGCCCGCGCGCTGCGAGCAATACGCGCTCCGCCACTTCGGGCAGCTCCGATAAGTCAAAAACTATTTCTTGTCGTTGGTTCGTCATTCGTCGGTTTTTATTTCTTGACACAATTCAATCAGCACGCCGTTGGCGGATTTTGGGTGCAAAAAGCAAACCAATTTATTGTCTGCTCCGAGCTTGGGTGTGGCGTTCAGCACCGTGAACCCTTCGGCGGTCAGGCGGCTTATTTCAGCGTAAATATCCGCCACTTCGAAAGCGATGTGGTGAATCCCCTCGCCTTTTTTTTCCAAAAACTTTGCAATCGCACTGTCGGCGGCGGTGCTTTCCAAAAGCTCAATTTTACTTTCGCCGATTTTGAAAAAGGAAGTAGTCACGTTTTCGGAGGCGACTGTTTCGGCTTTGTAGGGCGGAACGCCGAATAATTTTTCAAATAATAGATTAGAATTTTCTAAATTACGCACTGCAATTCCAATATGTTCTACTTTGAGCGTCATAATAGTAGTTTTTTTGAACCAAAGTTAGCGATACTTCAAAGGTATCGGTGATTTAGGAACGCGTCTAAAATAAACTACTTATTTTTTCTGCTAAATTACAACCAATCACTGCGTTATTTTTTCGTTACAACGCCCTGCGTCGCGCCTCAAAAATGCCTTGTTATTGATTGAATTTATTAAAAAAAATTGAGTACTTTATTTTTTCTTCATTACTTATACATTTCTATTGGACAAAGATAATTCATAGAAAACGTTTTTTTATACTTGCGAAAGAATTTTTGGCGTAACTTTGATTTTTTGTGCTTCGCTACAACATTCCGAAAAATCATACTGTTATCCAAGTTGAAATTTTTCATTATTTACTCAAAAAAAATATGCTTCAGGTTCAACAACTGACTAAAAAATACAAGGGACAAAATGGCGCGGAACTCACGGTGCTGGACGATGTGACTTTCAGTGTCGGCGCGGGCGAAAGTTTCGCCATCGTGGGTCCGTCGGGCAGTGGTAAGACGACGCTTTTGGGGCTTTGCGCGGGCTTGGATAGGTCTTCCAGTGGCTCGGTGATGCTCAACGGCATCAAATTGGACGACATGGACGAAGACCAACGCGCCGCAGTGCGCAACCTACACGTTGGGTTTGTGTTCCAAAATTTTCAGCTTATCTCTACCTTGACGGCGTTGGAAAACGTGATGGTGCCGCTCGAGCTTCGGGGCGAGCGCAATGCGCAGCAAAGTGCGGCGGACTTGTTGGAGCGCGTGGGGCTTGGGAGTCGCGGACATCACTATCCGTCGCAGCTTTCGGGCGGCGAGCAGCAGCGCGTGTCGCTGGCGCGCGCATTCTCGAATCGTCCTAAAATCTTGTTTGCCGACGAGCCGACTGGCAATTTGGACAACGAAACGGGCGCGCGCATCGAAGAATTGCTCTTTGAGCTCAACCGCGAAGCCAACACTACACTCGTCTTGGTGACGCACGACCTCGACCTCGCCCGCAAAACCAACCATATCCTGCACATGAAAGGCGGGAAAGTGGTTGCGTGAAGGGGGAATTTATTGTGGAAAATCAGAAAAAGCGTTGTTCATTAAATAAGCAACATGAATTAGGAATGAAGAAAAAATAAGTAGTTTATTTTAGATACATTCCTTAATGACTCACGTTAAGCAAAATACTTTTTTTACTAAAAATTTCAGATAGCATTTTTCAATCTAAATATTTTTCTAAATGTTAGTCGGAAGAAGCAAGAATTATCTGAAATGCAACACCAGCACTTAAAATAAATCGCCTAATCCCTCAACCATTATTTTTTATTTATGAAAAAATCCACCGCCTCTACGTATTATATTTCTGCCAACGGACAGCCCGAAACGGAGCTTACTGATGTGCAAGCCACAGCGTTGGACGCAGTCCCGATGCACTCGGACGAGCATAGTTTTCATATTTTGCAAGCGCAAAAATCCTACAAGGCGCAGGTATTGGAGGCAAATTTTGATACCAAAAGTTTTCGGATTCGAGTGAATGGCAACACTCACGAAATAAAAATTAGCGACCAATACGACAAATTGGTCAAGGACATGGGACTTACGGTCGGCACAGCAGGCAAGATAAGCAACATAAAAGCACCGATGCCCGGATTGGTGTTGGAGGTTTGTGTGGGCGTGGGGCAGGCTGTCACCAATGGCGATATGCTGCTGATATTGGAGGCGATGAAGATGGAAAATGTCCTCAAAGCTACGAGCGACGGCGTTGTGAAAGCCGTCCATATCCAGAAAGGCACGCCCGTAGAAAAAGGACAGCTTTTGTTGGAAATGGAATAAAAAAAAAAGGCTTCCGCCCCCGAAAGGGCGGAAACCTGACAAACAAAAACTAATGTCTTTTGGAGTTAAGCTATTTTTTGGAGTTCAGACTGTTTTTTTGAAAAGGTTATACTAATCCTCTGGACAAATCACCAACTGCTGGCTTCCTGCCGTGCCGTCGGCATAAAAATACTGCACAAAATAAGTTCCTTGGGGGAGAAGGCTCGTAGAGATACTTGCATTAGAAGCGTCTATTTGTTGCTCCAAAACTACTGCGCCGAGCGCGTTCACGATGCGGATATTTTGGATTATTTGCTTACTTTGTATCGTAAAATTATTTGCCGTCGGGTTGGGACTTATCGAAATCGAGTTGTCGCCGATGCCTTTCAAATTGGCTGCCACCAAGTTGGAGTACTCAAAACTTGCGTCTTTATCCACCATTTTGAGGCGGTAATAAACTACATTGTTCGCAGTGCCGTTGGCGGTTGGGTTTTTATCCAAAAAATCATATCGCTTCGGCGTTTGGGCGGCGGCGTTGGGTGCTACCGTACCGATGTTCGCAAAATAAACGGCATCTGTGCTGCGCTCTACCTCATACTGCTGGAAATTCTTTTCGTTGGCAACCGTCCAACGAAGTGGTACTTGGTTGTTTTTGACGCTGCCCGACAAACCAAAATCTATCAAATCTACGCCGAGCGGAGCGGCATTTTTTAACACAACATGATAGACCGCGTAAGGCGGCAGCGCGTAGCGTAGCGTGTTGCCAGCGATGCTATTATCGCCTGTCAGGGCGTTTATTTTTGGCTTCGCAAGGAGAGTCGAGTTGCCGTCGGCTTGGCTTACGCCCCAAGCGTCAAAAATTTGTTGGTAATTCTGTGCGGAGTTGATGCTGATGTTTGCGTCGAGTGTTTGTGTGGCACTTTTATTAATCAATACCAAATGCAGCAGTGTTTCGTCTGCATTTTCGATGGACGCATAGACGGAATTATTCGTCAAGTCATTCGTGTTGGCATCAATGTAAGTGCTGCCAAAAGTGCTTTTCGTACCGTCGTAATTTCTAAAAATTTTGATTCCCGCACCAATAAAGTCATCGGCAGTATAAAAATAATTGGCAAAATAAACGCCTTGCCGACCGAAGATACCCAACGCGTCGGCTTGTGCCAACGCTCCTGAAATATGATGTCGTCCCTCAAAACTATATTCTGTAATCCCTAATTTTGTGTTCGGATAAAAATCATTGATAGCCAAATTGAATTTTGGCAAAAGCTCCAAGCTGCGCCCGTCCGTGAACCCATTTCCGACCTGCGTTATCCACGAGGTTTCTACATACGTAGGGTCCCAGAGGCTGCGCGGAGCTTGCACACGGTCGGCATTGCTGCCGATTCCCGCCGGATAATAGTGAATATTGAAAACGTCCAAAAGGCGTTTGCCAGCCGTCACGCCTGCCTGTTTCATTTTATCCAAATAAGCATTTGCCCAAGTCATGTGATTGTAGCGGTACGCATCTACGGTGTTGTTGGTCAAGTACGGTTCTACGTTGTAAGTCGCCCAATCCGATGGCTGGTTCTGTGCGCCGTTCCAGATGCTCCAATGGCTGTAATATTCTGGAAAACCCCAAAGGCTGGAGCCAAACACTTGCGCGGTAGCGTCCATGCGTTTGATAGTATTAGCAAGACCAATATTTTTGTTCAAAATTTCTGTGCAAGTAGTTGGCGTTGGGTGCATTACGGTATGCGTCCCGTTGCCGCCAAACATACTCCACAAGCCCGGCTCGTTGTCAATCTCGTAGGATTTGAAGCCGTTGGCAGACGAATTGCCGAATTGATTGATGAGGTAGTTTATTTCTTCGTCTATATAAACAGTTCCGTCCGCCAAGTTTGGAATCAATGAAAGGCTTGCTGGCGAACCCGGTTTGTCAAAAATAACTTGCTTCCAGCGAGTTGGGTCGGTTGCGGGCGTACCGCAAACGGTGTTTATCATATCGGCAGCCACATAACCAGCCGCAGGAAGTTGTAGCAGTGGATAAGCCCCGATGGTAGTGGAATGATTTTTAAAAGTTTTGATGGCTCCGGCAGTCGCCGTGCTGGAAGTACCTGTACCGATAAATGTCACGAAATCACTATTTTTATGCATATCGTTTCCGCCGCCGTTGTTGCTGCCGTTTTCCCAGTTGTAGGGACTCACGGCATCGCCACCGACGCGCCACGACGTGATATTGAGGCTTTGAAGATACGCCTGACTGCCGTGGTTGTTGAGTCCAGTTTTCCACGGACCGATGCTCCACTCGGTGTCATAGACGTAGGCGTTGATGCCATAGATAAGCGGACTGATTGCTTTGCGCGACCCAGCGGCAGTATTGACGTTGATAGTAGCAGAAATCTGTGCAAAAGAAATTTGCAGCGTCGCCAAGAGAAATAAGAATATGTAGATTTTTTTCATTTGAATATTTTTTGGTGTTAATAATGTCACAAAGTTGAGATTTTGTGCAACTACATTTTAAAAAAAAGTACAAACGGTGGAACTTATTGTATAAACGGTAAAAATCGGTATGAAAACAGGTGTTTTAGTAAATATACCAATCCAATATTTGTACCACCACTCTCCAAGCCTACAATCCCACATCTTCATTTCGCCCTAATTTTATCGAATACAAAAGCGTTAAAATCGAAACTTACGGCTGCCAATTATACCCTCAAATCGGTCGATTATACACCAGAGTCGGCAAGTTATACATTGTAGCTTTTTTTGTTTTAGATTTTGAAATACCTTTGAATTATCAAATTTGCCAACGCTGGTGCGATTGTTTGAGCTTTCGCGCTTTAATATTCTAATTGTATTTTAAACCAAATTAAAAATTTTTTTATCAAATGAAAGCAAAATTATTAGTTTTATCAATCTTTCTATTCGCCGCAAAAATGAATGCTCAATACGGCGTTTATTACATCGGTCATAGCCTTATCAACCTCAATACGCCGTTTATCGTCAAAGAATTGAGATTGGCGGCTGGACAAACTTGCGTCTATCGAAACCATATCAACAATGGAGCGTCTTTGAAAGCACAGTGGGAAAATCCGCCTTATGTCAATCCAAACCCTATTTGGGACCCTATTTTGGGCATGGACGTAGAACACGCCACAGATTTTACGGTTTTGTTGGCTCCGGGCGCGAGTCCTACTATTCACCGAAATATCATCACAGAAAGCGTGCCTTTATTGGATAACCCAATAGATACTACTGCTAAATACGGAAAATTGTTTCATAATTTGGCAAAAGGACATAGTGCCAGCATCAAAAACTACATGATGTCCACTTGGGAGCCAGTCGGCACAGGCGGCGGAGCTTGGGCGGCTTGGAGAACCTCTATCAATACTCTACGCCCCAACTGGGAGCAACGGGTTGATGCCATCAACACCCCGAGTACCTCCAACAATATGTACATCGTCCCTGCGGGATTGGCGTTGGCAGCTTTGTACGACACCCTCCAACTCCACGCTATTGGACCGCTTACCCAACTTAGTCAAATATTTGGCGACAATATCCACATGAATGACGACGGCAATTATTTCGTGGCTTGCGTAATGTACGCAACTATCTACCTCCAAAGTCCCGAAGGACTTCCTGCGGTAAAAGCTGGTCCATATACTGGCAATACTGCTATCAACAATGCTGCGGTCAGAACTAAACTTCAAAAAATTGCGTGGACTGTGGTACAATCTTACCCTCGATCTGGCTATCAATCGCCACTGGCTGCGAGCGATTTGGACTGTTTTTCGGCAGAAAATAAGAGTGACGCAGTCGAAATTAAATTCTGTTTAGCCTCCAACGCTCACAATCAAGATGTAACGATAGAAAAAAGCAAAAATGGACTGGACTTTGAACCCGTCGCAGCCTTCAAAAACGTCAATAGAGGAATATTCAGCCACTTAGACAAAGATAATCTGGAAGGCGAAACGCTGTACTACAGATTATTATTCAAAGAAAAAAATACGGTCGGCGAATACTCAAAAATAATCTCCGTCGAACACAGCAATCAAAGAAATATCGTCAGTCCCAACCCCGCCAAAGACTTCTTAAATATAAAATTAGCTGCGGTAGAAAACAACGGTAAAATACTGATTTACAACACTTTACAACAGTTAGTGCTGCAAATACCTTATCAAGAGCAAACAGATATTTCCGCCTTGCCGAGTGGAATGTATATCGTAAAAGATGGAAAAAATACTTGTGTAGGAAAATTCGTCAAAGAGTAAAACATAAAAAATCGGATTATAAAAAAGTATATAACGCTGACAAGGAACGCACCAAAATAACCTTGTCGGCGTTATAGCGTTAAAATTTCAAAGATTTATACCCCCAAAAAAGGTATCAACTTTTAGGCGTACATTTGTGTTTTAGATTCATATTGTGCTGGAAACAGTTCTTTTGTCACAAATGTTTGATTTTTTATGAAAATTACGCTTGCACAACTCAATTACCACATCGGTAATTTTGAAGGCAACTTGACTAAAATGTTAGATGCCGTCCGCCGCGCCAAAGCCGACGGAGCGGACATTATTTGTTTCGGCGAACTCGCGACTTGCGGCTATCCACCACGCGATTTTTTGGAGTTCGACGACTTCATTCATCTCTGTGAACAGTCAGTAGCTGCGCTCACTCGTGCTGCAGACGGCATTGCTATCGTAGTCGGTTCGCCCACTCGCAACCCCGTGAAAGCGGGTAAAGATTTGTATAACTCTGCCTATTTTTTGGCGGAGCAAAAAGTGCTGCAAATCCAGCATAAAGCACTGCTGCCCACCTATGATATTTTTGACGAATACCGTTATTTTGAACCCGCAAAAGAGTTCAAAGTAGTGACGTGGAAAGGAAAAAAAATCGCCCTCACTGTCTGCGAAGACATCTGGGACGTGGGGACAGAAAACCCGCTTTATACCGTTTGTCCACTCGACGAAATGCAGGTGCAAAAACCTGACTTTATTCTCAATTTGTCCGCTTCGCCTTTCGCTTACGACCAAGCTGCGAAGCGAATACGCATCGTCCAAGCCAATGTGATGCGCTACGGTGTTCCATTATTTTATGTCAATCATGTTGGTGCGCAGACGGATATTATTTTTGATGGTGGCTCTATTGTCATGTCACAAAATGGTGTTTTATTCGACGAAATGCCGTATTTTGAGGAATGTCTAAAAACGTACGAATTGCAGGCTGTTTGCGAAGCACGTCCCGACCCAAAAGAACATTGGGAACAAAAAAAAGAAAAAATTTCGTTGATTCACGATGCGATTGTGATAGGTATTCGGGATTATTTTACGAAATTAGGCTTCAAGAAAGCCATTTTGGGCTTGTCGGGCGGCATTGATTCTGCGCTGACGGCAGCGTTGGCGGTGCGAGCTTTAGGTTCAAAAAACGTGCGAGGACTGCTCATGCCGTCCCAATATTCGTCCGACGGCTCCGTCAATGACGCGCGCGCATTGGCAGAAAATCTTGGTATTCAGTACGATTTAATTTCGATTCAGCAGATGTACGATGCGTACGAAACGGCTCTTGCACCACATTTTTTTGGCTTCACACCCAACGTGACCGAAGAAAATTTGCAAGCCCGCAT
>JAYWGG010000008.1:0-10171 GCA_043778415.1 Saprospiraceae bacterium | reverse complement strand
ACTTGCGCCTATTTAGTCTGCATTAATAGCCGACTGCTTTAGCAGTCGGGCAACGAATAATAATTGGTATTGGCTTTAGCCTAAACGACTCGCTTGTGACAAGTATTTGGCTAAAGCCGATGCACCATTTTTTTTATACAACAGCTAAAGCTGTTGCCAATACACAAAACTATTTAGGTACAGCTTATTTTTGTAAATAATTGATAATCAATTATTTACAAAAATAAAAAATAAAAAATAAAAAATAAAAACTAAAAACTACTCATGCCTATCAAAATCATTTCCGCAGGCGCAGGCAGCGGCAAAACATACCGCCTCACCAAAGAATTGGTGAGTATATTGAGCGAAGGCAAAGTGCGTGCAAGTGGTATCATGGCGACTACTTTTACCAAAAAAGCCGCCGCCGAGCTGCAAGAACGGGTTCGCATCGGGCTGCTCGAAGCAGGAATGACCGATGCCGCCAACGACCTCGCCGACGCACTCATCGGCACCGTGAACGGAGTGGGAGTGAAGCTGCTCAAACGCTTTGCTTTCGAGGCAGGCATCTCGCCCGAAGTGGATATTATGGCGGAAGAAGACCAACAAACAATGTTCAATCAAGCACTTTCGATGGTGCTGACCAATGAAGTGATGGAGGAAGCCGACCGCTTGGTAGAGCGTTTGGGATTAGACAAAAAAGCCTTTGGCGAACCTTTCGACTGGCGAAAAATTATCCGCCAAATCACCGAAACAGCTCGCGGCAATGACTTTTCGTTGGAGATTTTGGAGCAAAGTAAAATCCAATCCTTCCAAACTTTTCTGCCGCTTTTGTCCCCACTGCACCCGCGATTTTCAGCAAGCGAGATGAACCAAGAACTTCTCAAGCAGCTCGAACAGACGATTCGGGCACTCGACGAGGGCACGGACGCAACTAAAAAGACACAAGATGTACTTATTTTTTTTAGGCAAATACACGCCGAATTGCAACTCCGCAAGTCGTTGAATTGGCACCAATGGGCAAAGATTAGTAAGCAAGAACAAGCAGTGGGCACAAAAAGTAAGGACAAAATCACGGACTTGACCGATTTTGCTGCGCAACTTGATGCGCACCCCGACTTTCACCACGACGTGCAAGCCTTTATCAATCTTGTTTTTGAAGCCGCCGCCGCCGCCCTCAAAGAATTTGAACAATACAAAAAACGGCGCGGATTGATTGACTACATCGATATGGAAACACTCGTCAAACGGCTGCTTCGCAATCCGAATGTCCGTCAAGTGTTGGCTGCGGAGATAGACCTGCTGTTAGTAGATGAATTTCAAGATACCAGTCCGTTGCAGTTGGATTTGTTTCTCACGCTGTCCGACTTGGTCAAAGAATCTATTTGGGTCGGCGACCCGAAGCAGTCAATTTACGGGTTTCGGGGAGCCGAGCCTGCGCTGATGCAAGCGATTATCGCCCATGCAGGCGGCGTGAAGGCAGAGGATATTTTGAGTAGTTCGTGGCGGTCGCGTCCCGACTTGGTGTATATGAGCAACGCTATTTTTACCAAAGCGTTTTCTCTGATGCCTACCGAGCAGGTCGCTTTGCAGCCGCAACGCTCCGATTCGCCCGAACATTCGCCCGCCATTCGCCATTGGCATTTCGAGTCCTCCGAAAATACAACCAAAACCTCATTCGGAAAGCCGTGGCTCGAGCGGTCGATGGCAAATACTATCCGTCAATTTTTGGAACAAAAAATAATGGTGGTGGATAAAAACACCAAGCAAACTCGCCCCGTGCAGCCGTGTGACATCGCTATTTTGTGTAAAAAAAATACTCAATGCGCAGAAATAGCGGCAGCCTTGCACCACGCAGGTTTGCAAGTCAGCATCGCTCGGGCGGGACTGCTCGAAACGCCCGAAGCCAAGCTCGTGTTGGCAAGTTTGCGCTTTATTCTCAACCGTTACGATTCGCTTTCTATTGCCGAAATATTACTTTTGGCTGCCAAAGAGCCTTTGGAAGAAATCATAGAAAGCAGATTGGATTATTTAGAGTTATTGGAAGCCGACGAAAAACCAGATGTTCGCTGGGCGGAAGACAATTTTTACATACAAAAGTTGAATGTGATTCGTCGCCAAGCGGTCGAACTTTCGGCAACGGAAATTTTATTTTTACTCTTGGAGGAATTAAATATCCGACGGATTGTAGTCGCTTGGGGCAACGCCGAACAGCGTTTGGACAACCTCGAGCAGCTTCGCAAATACGCATCGGACTATGAGAGCAACTGCCAGCGTCTTCACTCGGCTGCTACGTTGGGCGGTCTTTTGCTATGGCTCAACCAGCTTGCTGCCAAAGAAGAAGACGAGCAAGCCGCGAGCGAAAATCCCGCCGCAGTGCAAGTGCTGACGTATCACAAAAGTAAGGGCTTGGAGTGGGCTGTCGTGGTTTGTCACGATTTGGAAGCTAAACTTCAGGACGATGTGTGGGGTTTGAGCCTCATACAGGAGCGAGAGGAGATAGATTTGGCAGACCTTTTGGGCGGTAGGTGGCTTCGCTACTGGGTCAATCCGTTGTCGGACCAAATAGAAAAAACAATGCTGGAAGAACGGATTGCGGCTTCGAGCGAGCAGCAGCAAAAGCACGAACAAGCTCTGGCAGAAGACGCTCGTTTGCTTTATGTGGGTTTCACGCGCGCCCGAGATTACCTGATTTTGCCTACCCGAAAGCCTGTTACCAAGTGGCTCAATAGAGTTTTTTCTGGCAATGAAACCGCCGAAGTTTTAGACTCCAACCAGTCCGAAACACCTTTTGAGTGGAATGGTAATTATTTGACAAAACAGACCGATATTTTTGATTTTCCGAAGGAAATAGAGCCTCTTCGTGTCGCGACGGAGGATATTTGGGTTATTGAGGAGCTGTAAAGAGTTGTATTTTGAGTTTGCGGAGTCGGAAAAATCCATTTCGGAACGTTTTTTTTGAACTAAAATCATAAAATATTGTTTAAGCGTCTTCATAGTTGTACCAGTTTTTATGACACTACTCGAAGGCAAAGAAAAATTTATCCAAGCGTGGGGAACGTTGGGGTCGGATTGGGGTGTGAACCGCACGATGGCTCAAGTCCACGCGCTGCTTTTAATTGCGCCAACGCCTCTTACCGCCGACGAAATAATGGACGAACTCCAGATTTCGAGAGGCAATGCAAATATGAATATTCGGGCTTTGATTGACTGGGGTTTGGTGCATAAAGCACTAAAAACGGGCGAGCGCAAAGAATTTTTTGTCGCCGAAAAAGATATGTGGAAAGTCGTAAAGCAAATTATCATCCAGCGCAAAAAGAAAGAATTAGAGCCTATCCTCAAGATTTTGGACGAGCTTTCGGCAGTTTCTAACTCTTCATCGCCCGATGCGGAGGAGTTTGTTACCGTCGTGCGCGACTTGAAATTATTTGCCGCAAAAGCAGATTCTACGCTCGACACACTCATAAAAGCCGATTCCAACTGGTTTGTTGGGACATTTATGAAAATGATAAGATGATTTTTCTTCATTCCTAAACAAACTAATTACTGCTGTTTTTCATGCAAATAAGACCTTTTCAAGCCACTTGTCCGAATTGGGAAAAACTTCCAGAGCCTCCCGATGATTTTTTTGAGTCGGTAAAAGAAAATTTTGCGGCACTCCAAAACTCCGAATATTTTTCCGATTCAGCACAGCCAGAAGCCATATATGTCTATCGAATTCAGACTTCTTTTGGCAGTCACACGGGCGTGGTGGCTTGCGCAGATGTCCAAGACTATTTGGCAGGCAATATTTTGGGGCATGAGCATACGCTGGACGAAAAAATAAATCAGCAACGCGGACTCTTTTTGGAGCGCAACGCCATCGTCAAACCCGTACTGCTCACTTATCCGCCCGAGCCAGCTATTCAAGCCTTTTTAGAAAACTATATTGGCAAAACTACCGCTTTTTGCACTCTCAAAACGCAGCACGAAAAGCACCAACTTTGGCAAATAAAAGACCCCAAAAATCTCCAAATAATCCAATTATTGTTTCAAAAACATCTCTTGCAGGCAGTTATTGCCGACGGACATCACCGTATTTCGACGGCGGCTACGCTGTTTGAGCAGCAGAGTCAAAAAAAATATGCGTCTTTTCTGACTGCTTTTTTTGCCTCCGACCAGCTTAAAATTTTGCCATTTTACAGGATTGTCAAATTGAGTAAAGAGGCTTCGCCCTATTTATTTTTTGAGGAATTAAGTAAAATTTGTGACATTCGGCACACGGAGTACGCCATTTCGCTCCACCGTCCTCGCCAGATGACGATGTATTTCGCCAAAAAATGGTATGAGTTGTCGTGGAAAAGTGATTTTTTAGAAAAAATCAGTTCAAAAGACGCTTATGATGTTTCGTTGCTCAACGAACACATTATCATGCCTTTGCTTGGCGTGGCTGATATACGCAGCTCCAGCCGAATAAAATATGTAGAAGGAAGCAGAAAATGGTCAGAAATTGCCTCTCAAATCAACCAAGATGGAGCGCAGAGCGTCGCTTTTGGCTTGTATCCGCTTGATATCAGAGATATGATGCAAGCCGCCAACACACGCCAAACTCTGCCGCCAAAATCTACCTGTTTCGCACCAAGAATGAAAAATGGTATATTAATACAAAAATTTTAATACTTCGTGACATAGTTTAATTTTTATAAAATGAAAAAGTTTTCTGCCGACTGGATATTTCCCATCGCTGCCGAACCTATCAAAAACGGCGTAATAGTGGTGGACGAAAAGGGAAAAATTTTAGCCATAGAGCGTCGCGAGCAGCACGATACTGCGACTTTGGATATTCGTCAGGGAGTCATCGTCCCCGGATTTGTTAATACACACTGCCATTTAGAACTGTCACACATGAAGGGAAAAATAACGACTGGTACGAGCCTCATCCCGTTCATCACCAATGTAGTGCAGCAGCGAGCGGCGGCGGCAGAAGTCGTCCAAGATGCCATAGAAAAAGCGGAACAGGAGATGCTGGCAAACGGCATCGTGGCGGTAGGAGATATTTCGAATGTGACGGATACTTTTGCTCAAAAATCAAAAGGAAATTTGCGGTATTATACGTTTGTAGAAATGTTTGATTTTCTGCAAGATGCGGGCGCGGATACAGCTTTTGAGCAATATAAGTCAGTGTTTGAGCAGCTTTTGACTTCTCACGACGGCGCTCAAAAAAGCGTCGTTCCGCACGCGCCTTACAGTGTTTCGAAGGCTTTGTTTGCGAAAATAAATCAAGAAAACTCGCTCCACAAGCAGCTAGAAACAGTCAGTATCCACAACCAAGAAACTGTGCCGGAAAACGAGTTATTTTGTCACAAAAGCGGAGAATTTATAAATTTTTATCGAAAATTTGGTATTTCATTAGATGCTTTTGAAGCCACCAAGCAAACCTCTATTTTTTACGCGCTGAAAAATCTGGACTCGCAGCAACGCAATCTTTTTGTCCACAATACTTTGACGACCGCAGCCGAAATTGTGGCAGCTCAACAGTGGAGCGACCGAGTATTTTGGGCTACTTGCCCCAATGCGAACCTTTATATTGAGAATAGACTACCCAACTATCGCCACTTTATTGATGCCAACGCAAAAATGACCATCGGCACGGACAGTTTGACCTCCAACTGGCAACTTTCGGTGTTGGAAGAAATGAAAACTATTTCAAAATATCAAAGTTTTGTGACAACCGAGCTTTTACTCCGTTGGGCTACCCTCAATGGTGCCGAAGCACTTGGTTTCGAGGCAGATTTGGGCAGCTTGGAAGTAGGTAAGACTCCCGGATTGAATCTTTTGACTTTGCTCTCCGACAATTTAGAGATAACAGAAAAAACGACTGTCCGCAGGGTGTTGTAGTTATTTTTTATACATATTTGAGCCTTCTATGTAGTCAAAAACGGGTTCTGTGACCAAATACTGAATAGATTTTTCTGCTTTTCGACAGTTTCGGATATGCGTCGCCGAAATATCCATCAGTGGCGCGTCGAAGATTTTTATAGTTTTGTGGCTCACAAACTCCATCGGCAGCTCAAAATTCGGTCTTCGGTAAACGTATATTTCGTGTTGGGCAATCAGCTGTTCGTAATTTTTCCACTTGTGGAGCGTAGCGAGATTGTCGCCGCCCATGATGAGTACGAACTTTTTTTCGGGGTGTTTTTCTTTCAAAAAAGCCAACGTATCAATGGTATAAGACGGTTTTGGCAAATAAAACTCTATGTCCGAAGCCTGCAAAGAACTATTATCTTCGGTTGCTATGCGCACCAAATGAAGCCTGTCCTGCTCGCGTGCCAGCGTATTTTTTTCTTTGAGAGGATTTTGAGGCGACACTACGAGCCAAACTTTGTCCAAGTCGGTTTGGGTAGCCATAAAATTAGCGATGACCAAATGCCCGACGTGAATAGGGTTGAAAGAGCCAAAAAACAATCCTATTTTCATTTTTGCTTCTTTTCGGAGGCAGACTCGGAGGCGGATTGGTCATGGTCGTCGAAAATTTCTGCATCTTCTTCATCTCCTGACTCAATAATATCCACTTTCCACTGTCCGTTTTCGCGTACTACGTCCAAAGAGTCCAATATTTTTAGGGTATCTGAACTCGTTGTCGTGTAGTAAACACACACGGCTCTGTCGCCCATTTCGCGACATTTCATGTTGCTAAAAATAGTTTCTACTATTTCCTCGTTGGGTATTTTAGGCGAGTCGTCGATGAACTTTTTGGTGCGCTCGGTACTCAACATTTTTGCTTCTTCTGCGCGGTTGGCATCTACGAAAGCCTGCCACTGCCTGACGACGGCTTCGGGAGTATTCGCCAACGCATTGTCGGATTTTTGTTGGGCGGAGGCGACTTTGTCACTGCCGCAGCTTGCTGCGAAAACGGCGATTCCAAAGATTAAAACGCGCCACATTGGAGCGCATCGGTCGGAGTTATTTTCAAAAATTTTCATGGTTTATTTTTAGTCTTTAACGGTTTCGCTAAGGTAAATATTTTTTAGGAAAATTATTTTAAAAAAAATAAGCACGCCACAAACGGAGTGTGTGGTGTGCTTATTTTGTATTGAGAATTTCAGCTAAAAAAAATTCAATTAAAGTAAAATTATTATCTAAAAAACGTATTGTTATTATACCTTCCGAATCCGTTGAGTTTGAACTATTTTATTACTTTTATTCAGGATTTGCACCAAATAAATCCCTGCGGGCAAGTCTGCCACGTTGTAATGCTCGCTTTTTTGACCTTCAAAGCTCTTAATTTTGCGCCCGACGGTGTTGAAAATTACCACTCCGCCAACGACTTCGTCGTTATTGATACCGAAAAAGTCAATCATCGGGTTCGGAAAAACCGATAATTCAACTTTTTTGGAGTCCTGCTGGGTGGCAGCGTTGCCGTTCAGACAACTTGGACAAGTTTCGTCGCCTTTCTGTGCGAACACAGAAAAACTTATAAAAATAATGCTGACAAGGAGTAAAATTTGCTTCATGGTTGTGATTGATACGGTTCGTAAATGTCTTGGGCTGCAAGTTATAAGAAAAATGCAGATTTTGCAAATTTTTTTTTTGTTTTTGCACAATAAAATTTAAAAATAGCCAAAATAGTATTTGAGTGCGTCCATAAAATCCTGTCGCTTGCCTACCGAAACGCTGATGGTGCAGCCGTTTTCCATCACCACTTGCCCGCCTTTTCCTTTGATATAGCGTTGGACGTAGTTCATATTTACGGTGTATGAGCGATGGACTCTGACAAATTGTCCCGACTCTTCGAGCATCAATTCGATGTCGCGAAGCGTACGGCAGACGAGGAGATGCCGCCCGTCCAAAAAGTGCAGTTGCGTGTAATTTCCATCGGCTTCGAGGCTGACGATATTCTGTACGCGCTCAAAACTGATGCCTTCCATAGTCGGAAGGGCTACTTTTTGGAGCGCATTTTGGGGCGTAGCAGGCGACGGTCGCGCAGTAGAGAGATCGGCTTTTTTTTCTTCATAAAGTGCTACTCGACGAGCGGGAGCAGAAAAAATAGGAGCGATAACGGGCGCAGCTTGAAGTAATTGATTGGTCATAATTTTTCTTTTAGCAATTAAAGTTTGGTGTCTTACGAATGAGGAAAAAATAAGTAATTTATTTTAGATACATTCCTTATAAAGTATTTGAGTGGTTGCTGAATGCAATATTCGATATAAAAAATACTTGCTGCAAGCCAGATTATAAAAATAAGTCAGGTTTCTAAATTTAAAAATAATAATATTTTTGAATAAAAAAACGTAATTTTGCCTCAAAATAAGTTTAAATTATGCCTAAAAATCATTCTACCAAACTTTTTGATTTGATACAATCTTTGAGCAGTTCCGAAAAACGCCACTTCAAAGTGCATCTCCAAAAGTCCGAAAAGCACAAATACGCACTTTTATTCGATGCTATGGAACAAGCTCCAACATCGGACGACGACCTATTCAAGCAAATTATCTATGGTAGTGCAGCGATAGTAAGCAAAAAATATTCGGAGTTGAAGTCTTATTTGTACGATTTATTGCTCAATAGTTTGCAATCGTTTGACGAATCTACGTCGGTAGATTATTTTTTAAAAAATAACTTGCTCAATGTAAAGACTTTATACAAGCGGGCGCGCTATGAGGACTGTCGAGAGTTGCTGCACAAAGTACGCCGAGTGGCACAGGAACACGAGTCTTTTCAGCATCTTTTGGAAGTCGTGCAGTGGGAAAAACAAATTGCCTACGCAGAGGCGGATATTAATTTTTGGAACACTCATTTGCACAAGTTAGTCCTCGAAGAGCAGTTTTATACAGCGCAAACGGTACTTATTTCGTCCCTGCGCAATGCGTTTTTTCGCTTGCTCGCGCTTATTCGGCAGAACGCTGCGCACAGCAACTCGGAGCATAGAGCCACGCTGCAAGAGATTATTGAACTACCATATCTATCTGATTTTGAGCAACTTAACTCCAAAAAAAGTCAAATTCTTTACCTCCGAATTTTTAATATTTACTACTATTCCATCCACGAATATGAGGATTTTTATGCTTCTGGAAAAAAATTAGTGGAGGCAATGGAATCCAATCCCGCCTTTCTTCGAGAAGACGTTTCGGAATATATTTCGGCGTTGAGCAACTACACTTACAGCTGTTTTTTGCAAAAAAAATATTCGGAAATGGAAGTTGCGTTAGAAAAATTTAAAACAATTCGCACCCTTACGACAGACGACGAAACAAAAGTACATCGCCAATATTACCAAAATAAATTTGCTATTTGTATCGCTACGGGAAATTTTAAGGAAGGACTGTCGGCTTTGAAAGCGCATTTGCGGGAGATGGAAAAGTTCAATAAAAATATGTTCGAGCGCAGCAGTTTTTACTACAATTATTTTTATATTCACTTCGGAAATGGAAACTTTGAGGACGCGTTGGACTTTCTCAACCAGTGGTTGCAGTTGCCAAAAAGCGTGGAGCGGCAGGATTTGCAGCGCGTAGCTCGCATCCTCAACCTTATTACGCATCTCGAATTGGGCAATTTTTTACTCATAGAGTCGCTCCTGCGCTCCGCCCACCGGTTCATGGACAAAAGCGGCAGTCCTGACTCATTGGAACGAAAAATTATGACCTATATCCGCAATATAAGCAGGAGCAACGATGGGCGACAAAAGAGAACAATGACACAAAATCTGCACGCATTTTTTGAGCAAGAAAATGATAACAAGCTGAAAAACAACTTGTTAGAGTATTTTGATTTTGCGGCGTGGCTGCAAAGTAAGTTGCAAGGATTGCCCTTTGCCGAAGTAGTCCGACAGCATTATGCGCAAACATTGTGACCGAATTACAAGCCGCCTTTTCCGGTACCGCCGTGTCCGCTACCGCCTGTGTTGTGCTGTTTGGGCGTGTTGAAAAGTCCTTCCCACAGGTCGCGGCGTACATCTACGCCCGTAACTCCGCCTTTGGTAGTCGTTATTTTTCCGCTCGAGGATACATAGCCGCCTTTCGTCGAGTAGGCTTGTTGCTCGTTCAACAATTCGTTCAAACTTTGTATTTTTAGTTCGGCGAGTGTAATTTTTGTAGATGCCATGATTGGTACAAATTTATTAGATGAATATTGTGTTTAGAAAATAAAAATAATGCTTTTTTAAATATCCAACTTACCACAAAAAAACAAAAGTCAGGTTTCTGAAACGAAAAAACTT
>JAYWGG010000007.1:0-10231 GCA_043778415.1 Saprospiraceae bacterium | reverse complement strand
ACCAACCATTCTATTACTTTTACGGACGGTCAAAGTTTTATTTTCGGGGGAGTGCAGGTAAAAGCCTTCGCCCGATTTGTTGCCTAATTTGCCAGCCGTTACCATATTGACCAAGAGCGGGCAAGGCGCGTATTTTGGGTTTCCGAACCCTTCGTGGAGGACGCGCAAGATGGACAAACACACGTCCAACCCAATAAAATCAGCTAATTGGAGCGGTCCCATTGGATGCGCCATGCCGAGTTTCATGACCGTATCAATCTCTGCTATGCCCGCCACGCCTTCATAAAACGTGTAAATAGCTTCGTTTATCATCGGCATCAGGATTCTGTTCGCCACGAACCCCGGATAATCATTGACTTCTACGGGCGACTTTCCGAGTTTTTGCGACAGCGTCATAATCGAGTTGGTCACTTCGTCCGAAGTCGCGTAGCCACGGATTACTTCCACCAATTTCATGACGGGAACGGGGTTCATAAAGTGCATACCGATTACTTTTTCTGCGCGCTTCGTGACAGCTGCTATTTTGGTAATCGAAATAGACGACGTATTGCTTGCCAAAATGCAGTTTTGGGGAGTAAATTCATCTAATTGTGTAAAAATTTTGAGTTTAAGTTCGATGTTTTCGGTGGCGGCTTCGACGACCAAATCAGCGTTTTTTACAGCTTCTTGGAGCGAAGTATGGGTTTGGATATTGGCGAGTGTGGCGTTTTTTTGTTCCAACGTGATGGCTTCTTTTTTCAACATTCGGTCCAAGTTGGAGGAAATAGTCGCCACGCCTTTGTCCAAAGCCGCTTGTGAAATATCGGCAATATTTACCAAAAATCCGTTCATAGCGAAGACGTGAGCGATGCCGTTGCCCATTGCGCCGGCTCCAATTACTGTGATATTTTTCATCAATTTTTTTTTTATTTTTTTGAAATTCTTATAATATTTTTAAGAGTTGCTCCGCACAAAAGCCAAAATAAAAGCACTCAATATCCCAAGTCCTGCGCCGACCACCAACGCATAGCCCATATCGGGCTGCCACTCGATAAGTGCGTGAATCGGCACAGCAATAAACAAAGGTACTAAATAAAGAAATAAAATATTTATCAATAAACCAACAAAAAGTCCAAATATTATTCTAAATTTGAACCTAATTTTTATCTTAAATTCGTAACGCTGCCAAAGTTTCAGCCGCCCCCAAAACTCTATAAAAGTCCACAAAAATAACAACAAAATACTAATTCGGACATAAAATTCTTTCAAAAAAAAGCTGTTGTGTGGTTTTTTTTCGATAAAATTTAAAATATTTTCTGCGATTTCGGGGCAAGCTGTGACTGTGTTGGTATTGCTAATCAACACGATAGCTAATTTTTGTTCGGGCAGCAAACCTAAAAAAGCAGCATCACTTTTACCAAAATGTTGATACTGAAAAAAGTTGCCGCCGTTGCGCCCCGAGAGTTTCCAACCCATCGAATAGTGTGCGTATTTTGGGGTAAAATATTGTCGCAAAAGATTTTTTTTGAGCAAAGTATCTTTCGAAAGACAAGCTCCATCTTTGAGTAGGCAAGACAAAAACAGACCCAAATCGGCGGCAGAAGTATTCAACTGATTGGGTGCAGGAGCGATGTTTATTTTTAGCAAGCCAAATAAAAATTGGTTGGGTGCTAAAATTTGACCAAATTCAAAATTAGTATTCTTCATACCTATTTTCTGAAAAATATTAGTTGCCACAAAATTTTCAAAAGTCGTCCCGCTTACTTCTGCTACCAAAAATCCCAACAGTGCAAAGTTGAGTTGAGAAGCCAAAAACTCATCGCCCGGCTCATTTTTTAATTCAATATGTTTTAAAAATTGCTCCCATTCAGCTTTGTTTTTAGGATATTCGTAGCCACATTCGGGCGCAAATCCAGCCGTTTGGTTGAGTAAATTTCGGACAGTAACCGATTTTGCTGCCACTTTATCGCGCAGCGAAAACCAAGGCAAATAATATTCGAGCGGTCTATCCAACTGCAAAAGTCCGTCGTTTGTCAAACGTAAAACTGCCAGCGAAACCAATGGTTCCTGATATTTATCAATCTGATATTGCGCCTCGCTGCCATACGAATACAGCAAACTATCTGGCGAAACAATCGCTACACTTAACTCGGAAAGATTATATTTACCTTTTTGATTCTCAATTAGTTGCGCTAAATTTTCAAAATTTTGCGAAGCAGATTTTTCAATTAAAAACAACAGCAGTACGATTTGTACCGCAACACAAATCATACTTTTTTGAGCTGTTTTCCTAAAAAAAAATCGTTGTTTCATTTTTTCATTTGAGCTACGCTTCGTCCATCATCTGTTTTCGGCTGTTGAGATAGTTGCGCCATTTGTCCAAAAGTTGCCGAAAATCTTCGGGCAGCTCGGTGTCAAAAAACATTTCCTGCTTCGTGGTAGGATGCACGAAACCGAGCGACTTGGCGTGCAGAGCTTGGCGAGGCATAATTTTGAAACAATTTTGAACAAATTGTTTGTATTTTGTGAACACAGTTCCTTTCACGATGTCGTCGCCGCCATAGCGCGCGTCCGAAAAAAGTGGGTGTCCGAGATACTTCATGTGCGCCCGAATCTGGTGCGTCCGCCCTGTTTCGAGCGTACATTCGACCAAACTGACGTAGTACATTGCCTCCAAAATCTTGTAATGTGTGACTGCGTGTTTGCCTTCGTCGCCGTCTGGAAAGACGGTCATTTGCATTCTATTTTTAGGATTTCGCCCCAGATTGCCTGTGATAGTGGCTTCCGCTTCGTCGGGCTGCCCCCAAATAAGTGCTTGATAAGTTCGTTTTATAGTGTGGTCAAAAAACTGTTTCGCCATGAAAGTCATCGCATAATCGTTTTTTGCCATCACCATCAGCCCCGACGTATCTTTGTCAATCCGATGCACCAAACCCGGACGGTCAGGCTCGTTGCCTTCCATCACGGGGAGCTGTTTATTTTGCAAATAATACGCCATTCCATTGACCAAAGTACCAGATTTTATGCCCAAACCTGGATGTACGACCAATCCCGGCTGCTTGTACAGCACGATAATATCGTCGTCTTCGTAGCGGATATCGAGTGGCATTTCTTCTGGAATCACACCGCTCGTGGACGGCGGGTGCGCCAAAACTATCGTAATCACGTCCAATGGACGTACTTTATAGTTGGGTTTGATGGGTTTGTCGTTCACCAAAACTGCGCCTGCGTGACAGGCATTTTGGATTTTATTTCGAGAAATACGCATCAGCCTATCCATCAAAAACTTGTCTATCCGAATCTGCGTTTGCCCTTTGTCGCACACGATTCTGTGATGCTCGTACAGGTCGTCGCCGGAGTTCGTTTCCTCTTCGTCGGGCAGCCAATCTTCTCTATCTTCCATAATTTTTTATTTTAAATACATTTTTATTTGGTCAATATGTTTCAACGCTTCGTTGTATCCGACTTCGTAAAAAAAGTCGAGTTTGTCGGTATTGAACATATTGATTCCAGCTAATGCTTTGGGTTCTATCACTACGTCGCAGTAAGGAATACTAAATTTTGTGTTGCTCCAAATGGCTAAGTCAAAAGTCCTCATTCCTACGCCCATCAAGCTATTCAAATTCTCGCTGCTCACGTTGATGTGTGGCATCACATTGATACCAATTACCATGTCACAAATTGGGTGCAAAACGTTGGCAGGTAAATTATTCATCAAGCCGCCGTCGGCGTAGTTAATTCCGTTGATTTCGACGGACTCGAAGACCAAAGGCACCGCGCTCGAAGCGATTATGAAGTCAATTAGCTTGCCACTGCTTACGATTTCTTCTTCTCCGACGTTCAGATTTGTGACTACAACATGAAGTGGTTTTTCTAATTTTTCAAAACTATTTTCTGGAATCAGGTGCAGCAATTTGTCTTTCAGAGCTTTCAAAGTCATCACTCCGCCATTCGGAAAGCCAAATTTTAGAAATTTATACAGTGTGAATTGCTTCGCAAAGTCGAGCATTTCGTCCGTTGTTTTGCCCGCACAATGCAGCGCACCGACGATAGCGCCTGCACTCGTACCAGCCACTACATCTGCTACGATACCGTTTTCTGACAGAGCTTGCAGCGCGCCAATATGAGCCACGCCGCGCGGACCGCCGCCCGAAAGCGCAATACCAATAGTTGTTTTTGCGGACATCTGAAAACACAATTAATTCAAAAAACAAGATGCGAGCCAAAAATACTTCTTGGCTCGCATCTGCGCTTGAACGTAAAAAACAACTTTATTGTTTCACAAAAGTAGTCGTAAACGATTTTTCATCTTTCAAAAAAGTCATTTTATAAATACCGTTTGGATATTTGGACGTGTCTAATTTTAGTTGTGTGTTTTGAGGCGAAAAGTTGGCAACTTCCTGTCCCAACACGTTATAAACCAATATTTTGCTAAAAATAATATCTGTATTTATGATTAGGTCGCCCTGCGTCGGGTTTGGATAAATACGAATTTTATCTTCTAAATAAGCATCGTTTGTGACAGTGATTATATCCAAGTCCGCAGCATATCGCGGCATTAATTGGTAGCCAGAAGTGTAAGGACTGCTGTTATCTGACTGCGAACCCAAGCCCGTAACTCGGAAGGAATTAGTCCCCGGCGAGGCTGCATTGTATAAGTCCACATCGTTGTCAATCCTTATCGGATATACGTTGGTGCCGTCGGTGGCTTGGACGGTAAAGCCGCCGTTTCCGGTGCCAGTCGTCCACTGTGCGGGATTGACCAAATATAAAACTGTTGTGATTTTGACGAGTTGAGATTCTGTATTTTCGCTTAATTGTGTGACATTGGTTGGCGTTACGAGCGGATTGTTGGCGGAAACTTTAAAAATGGTGTCTGCTACGATTTGCGTAAATCCATTGAATTGACCGATTCTTCCGCGCACCACGATTTTGTCTTTTTCTGTCACCGTGTAATTGAAGGTTTTTGCAGAAGAAAATACGCCGATTCCTTTCGTGCCGTCGCCGATAAAAAACTGCGAACCTATCGTAGAAGCCCTCAAATTTACTCCATAGACGGTTGCGCGCAGTTCGCAAGGGACATCGAGCGAGTCCGCCACGCCAGTCGTAGAGTTCGTTCCAGTTACTTGCGCAATAGAATAAAACGGATAGTTGGTAATCGTCGGCGTGGAGTCGATGAGGATAATATCTGCTTTGTAGCGTGGGAGGAAAAAATAACTTTCGTCAAATGGCGTGATGGTATCATTTTGGCTACCGATTCCGATGGCATTAAATCTGCCAGGCGGCGGTGCAGTCCCAAACACATTTACATCGTTGTCAATGCGCATTTTAAAATTTTGTGTGCCATTTGTGACATCGACCACAAAGCCTGCGCCTGCATTGTCCCACTGGGACGGATTGAGCAGCGTAAGGTTGTTGACGCGAACTAATTGAGATTCGGCGGCTTCTGTCAGCGATGTCACAATAGTAGGAGAAAATAAAGAATTATTAGCCGAAACGACTGGTAAAATAGTGTCGGGAACCATCTCGGTAAGACCTCTAAACTGCTGGATTTGTCCGCGAATAATTATTTTATCGCCCTCTTTTACGTTGTAGCCGAAAGTAGTATTATTTTTAAAAATCGTAATTCCGTTGTTCAAAGTATCAATCAAAGCGAATTGCAAACCAGTTGCGGAAGCTCTCAAATTCACGCCATAAACGATGCCTCTGATTTCAAATTTTTTGTTCAAACTATCCGCTACGCCATTCGCGTCGTTAGTGGAAATGGCTGATATTGAGGCGATTGGGTAGATAGTTAGCGGCGGAGTGTTAGGCAGCACAGTGACATGACCTATCATTCCTGACCCTGCGTGAGGGTCGCATTGGTACGTATATAAGCCTGCGATTGTGAATGTTTTGGAGAATGTCCAAGCCATATTTGATGCGCCACCGTTGCCGAAACTTTCAGGGTTGGCGGGATAAACGGCTTGCGAACCGTTGATATTGTGAAAGCCGCCGTTGTTCGTCCATTTTACGGTTTTTCCTACATTAATAGTGATGTCGGCTGGCGTAAAACTAAAATTTTGCACTGTCACATAACTTGTATCATTGGGCGGATTTCCGCAGGTGACGACATTCGCTGCGCCGGGCGTTCCTTTTATTTCTTTGCCGTTGATAATTTTTCCAGTCGCTTTCGTACTGGCTTTCCAGCTCGACGGCAGGGCATTGTCGAGCATCCAGTTGCAGAGTTCGAGCGATGGACCGACTCCGTTTGCGATGCTGTCCCAAGGAGCAGACCTGCTGTAATTCACAGTATCTACGCGGACTCCTGTGGCATTTTTGAGTTCGATTAGCTCGCCTGTGTTGCTCAGCGCACCTGCGGTCCATTGGCGGACATTGATGTTGAAAATAGTATTCATTGCGGTCGCGCTCTTGGCGACCACATAATAACCGCCCGCCGGAATATTAGTCGGACTCGGAAATGTATCTATAATTCCCTGCGAAAAATAGTAACCTCCGACATTTACGGCTGTGGTGTTCGGGTTGTAGATTTCGATGTATTCGAGAGAATCATTGCCACTTTCGGGCGGATTGTACATAATTTCTGAAATAACAACTGGAGATTGTGACATCGCAAAAAAAGCGATGCACACAAAAATTGAGGTAAGAATTTGCTTCATATCAATTATTTTGTTTAAAAAAAGTGAAATAATAAGGAATGAAGAAAAAATAAGTAGTTTATTTTAGACGCATTCCTAAAGCAAAACTAATACATTTTTTTGTTCTCTTAAAGAAATAAAAAGAAAATCAATAAAATATCACAAATTTAGCTGATTAAACAATTTTATGGTCTGCATGGCTTCCAAAACATCGTGTACGCGGAGGATTTTTGCACCTTGCTGAAGAGCGACCATGTTGAGGGCGGTCGTTCCGTTGAGCGCGTTTTGTGAGGTAGTTTCCAGCACCTTACAAATCATAGATTTGCGTGAAAGTCCTGCCAATATCGGCACTTCTAATAGCTTAAAAACATGAATTTTTTTTAATAACTCGTAATTTTGTGATAAATTTTTACCAAACCCGAACCCAACATCTACTACAACATCTTTCACGTTCAGTGCGCGAAGTTGGCTGATTTTTTGGATAAAAAAATCCAAAATTTCTAACGCAACATCTTGATAATCAGTGTTTTGTTGCATCGTTTGAGGAGTTCCTTTCATGTGCATCAAGATATACGGAACACCCAACTCGGCGACCAACGGAAACATATTTTTATCCAAATTTCCTCCCGAAATATCGTTGATTATCGTTGCGCCAGCCTCAAAACTCGCCTTCGCTACGTCCGCCCGAAAGGTGTCTATCGAAAGGATAGCCATAGGAAATTCTTTCGATATTGCTTCGATTACGGGCAGCACACGCTCCATTTCCGACTGACTATCAAGGAGTTCTGCGTCTGGACGAGAGGACATTCCGCCTACGTCAATGATGCTCGCACCTTCGGAAAGCATTTTTTCAGCTTGCCGAAGGGCGGCATCTATGGAGCGATATTTAGAACCGTCAAAAAAAGAGTCGGGCGTGACATTCAATATTCCCATCACGATAGGATACTCGAGGCTCAACAAACGCCCGCCACAGTTCAAAGTCTGGACAGAATCCCACTGCATTAGTTGCGGTCAAAAAGGTTTTTGAAATCGGTATCGTCGCTTTCATCGTCATCGTCGTCATCGTCCTCCATCAGATTTGCCAACAAATCTCCGAAAGTGAATTTTGACTCCACAAATTCTTTTCCTACAATCTGAAATTCCGCCAATCCGTGCAGTGCCAATTCCATAAAAACGTAGCGGTCAGCTTCTTCGATAGTATCCAAAGAGTCTATCAATTTGCCGAGTCCGACCACTTTGTCCAATTCCTTGCGATAGGTATTGTCGGAGCTGTCGTTCAATATTTCTATCGTATTGCCGTCCGAAAACCAAGCCTTTATCGTTCCGTAAGGGTCTTTTTGTTGTCCTTTTTTTAGTTTTTCTGGGTTCGGAAAATAGTCCAAAAAGACTTCGCGAATAGCTGCATTGGTGAGGCTCATCGCCACCATATATGGACCTTCTTGCTCGCCTTCATAGACCAGCTCGACTTTTCCAGTGATAGCAGGGACGACACCCCAAAAATCCATGATGCGGGCTGCTGTCTTCGGCTCGCCGTTTATCAACATTCGTCGCTCGGCGGTGCTGACCAAATTTTCGTAGCCAGAGATACTCAAACGCGCCGAAACACCACTCTTCTCGTCAATCAATTCGCTTTCGCGCGCCTCAAAGGATATTTGTTCCAAGACGACTTTCAGGACTTCGGACACCGATACCTGCGCTCTCTGTGCGGGCGCAAGGCGTGCTTCTTGCTCCGTAATTTGCTGCGCAATCTCGATAGACACTGGATAGTGAGTCAAAATTTGGCTTTCGATACGGTCTTTGAGCGGCGTAATAATGCTTCCCCGATTGGTATAATCTTCGGGGTTGGCGGTAAATAGAAACTGAATATCGAGCGGCATTCGGAGTTTGAAACCCCTTATCTGAATGTCGCCCTCTTGCAAAATATTGAACAAAGAAACCTGAATCCGCGCCTGCAAATCGGGCAACTCGTTGATGACAAAAATACAACGGTGCGAGCGTGGCACCAATCCGAAGTGAATCACGCGCTCGTCAGAGTAGGGGAGGCGCATCGCTGCTGCCTTGATGGGGTCCACGTCGCCTATGAGGTCGGCTACATTCACATCGGGAGTCGCCAATTTTTCGACATATCGCTCGCTTTTGTGCAGCCATGCGATGGGAGTAGCGTCGCCTTTTTCTTTTATCAAGTCAATCGCGAAGCGAGAAAGCGGCTGCATTGGGTCGTCGTTGAGTTCGCTGCCTTCCACTATCGGCGTGTATTCGTCGAGCAAATGTATGAGCAAGCGCGCGAGTCTTGTCTTGGCTTGTCCCCGAAGACCGAGCAACAAAATATTGTGCCGAGAGAGAATCGCTCGCTCAATATCAGGTAAAACGGTGGTATCGAAACCCAAAATTCCGTCGAAAACTTTTTCTTTATTCCGCAGTTTTTTGATTAAATTAGCTCTTAACTCGTCTTTGATAGATTTGGGTTGATATCCCGACAGTTTCAGTGCGCCTAATGTATTGGGCAGATTCATAGAAAAAAATATTTGTGATAACTTAAAATTGTGTTGATTGAGCAAGATTCCAAAATGCTTCAAGCCACAATTCAACGCATGAAAAGGTAATTAGTTCCTTAAAACTCAAATTTTATTACATTCTTGCTCCGCAATAGTGACTAATTTGTATTTTTTCTCTACATTTGCAGACTGAAACGAAAATAAAAATCAGAGATGACCGTAAAGAACAAACAAAAGCCGCCGCTTCATTTTTTTGCTCACTTGGGCGTGGTCATTATCTTTTCTATTATTGGTATGTTGCTGACAGCCAGTTTTTTTTCGGTTCAAAATTTTCTATCTGTCAAGTCACAACATCGGGTACTTGTGGAGCTGAAAGACGGTGTAGAAAGCAGACAGTTGGATTCGCTGCGTGCGCTTTTGAAGTCCATCGGCTGCGTGCGAAAAGAAACGATAGCCTTTACGAACAAAAAAGATGCTGCCGCAATGCTTCGCGACGAACTCGGCGCAGACATCGGAGCTAACGAAGATTTGCCGAATCCTTTGCGAGATATTCTGACGTTTCAGGTAAGTTCCGACTTTCAAAATGCGCAAACGATGGAAGATTTACAGCGAAGTTTGCTGCTCAGCGACGCAGTAGATAGCGTTTATCACAACCAAGCGGCTCTCGACCAGACAGCGGCAGACTTAAAAAAATATGGTTTTTTTATGCTGATGCTTGTTTTTTTGCTCATCTTTGCTGCGGCAGTCAAGATTGCGCAAGAAAAGTATTTGCACCGAATCCATGAGTATTTTGTGGATTCGCAGGGGTTCAAGCGTGGATTTTGGGCGGCTTCGGTGACGGGGCTTACGACTGCGCTGCTCACGTTTTTAGATATTTTTCAAAAAATAGATATACAAACTACCATCGAATACTTGATATTGCTGGCTTTTTTGATACTTTTGAGTATGCTGACGCATTGGGTTTCCGAAAAGAAAATTGTCCCAAAAAATAAATAAAGAATGAAGAGAAAATAAGGTATTTGAGTTTAAGTAATGGGGCTAAATTAATTATAGTTATCTCCTCAAGCCGTTGTCGAAAACTTATAAATAACTGACTGATAGTCAGTTATTTATAAGTTT
>JAYWGG010000006.1:0-45903 GCA_043778415.1 Saprospiraceae bacterium | reverse complement strand
AAGATTATGTATTGAAATCTAAAACTCGAACCGCACAACCTTATTACTTATCAAAAACATTTGTATCAATGAAGTATTTTTTAAAATCCTCTCTTACTCTAATTTTAGGTTTATTTTTAATCGCCCCCCAATTCACATTCGCACAATCTGACGTTGCTCTTCGTCCCGTAGCGGCTACTATCAAAGCCGCAAAAATAGAAGGTCAAAACTTCCCTGCTCGTTCCGTTTTTCAACGCAACTCCAGCCCAACCGAATTGCTACAAATCAACAAAGAAGTACGCAACGCTACCCAAATTACTTTAAATATAGCCCAACTAACTGCACTTCGTACCGCTAATCTGCAAAGCATGAAGTTGGAAATTCCTTACAAAAATAATCAAACCTTGCAGGTAGAGTTGATTCGAGCAGATCCACTTTCTGACGACTTCACGGTCATCACAGACCAATCCAACGGGCGAGCCGTACCTTATACGGCGGGGCAATATTTCAGAGGTATTTTGAAAGACGACGACCAGTCGATAGCCGCTTTTAGTTTTTTTGAGAATGAAATTATTGGAATGATTTCTACGCAAGCCGAAGGAAATATCGTAATCGGTAAGTTGCAGGAAGCTAAAAATATTGAAAAATATATCGCATATAGTGACAGGCAATTAAAAATACCTAACACCAGTGCTTGCGGTACAACGATACCCGATAATTATGGAGAAAAGATGCGCCAGATGTTGGCGCGTCCAACCAATCAGGGCAGCCGCTCTACGAGTTGTATCAAAGTGTATATCGAAGGAGATTTTGCACTCAACAACAACAAAGGCGGCGTAGCAAATGCCACCAATTATTTGACTGCTATGTTCAACCAAGTAGCTACGCTCTACCAAAACGAACAAATACCGACCGTCACCTCACAGATTTTTATTTGGACGACCCAAGACCCTTATTCTACGAGCAGTTCGAGTGCTGCATTGAGTACTTTTCGTACCACTCGCACCACGTTCAACGGTGATATTGCGCATCTCGCCGCTTTGGGCGGAAATGGTCTGGGAGGCGTAGCTTACTTGGACGTTCTTTGTGGTGGTAGCTATCGCCACGCATACAGCAATATCAACTCTACTTACAATACCGTCCCAACTTATTCTTGGACTATCGAAGTTTTTACGCACGAAATGGGTCACAACATCGGCTCGCCGCACACACAAAGTTGCAGTTGGACAGGCGGAGCTTTGGATAATTGTTATGCAACAGAAGGGGGCTGTCCGCAAGGACCCGCTCCGACCAACGGCGGAACTATAATGAGCTATTGCCACCTCACAAGCTACGGAATTAACTTCAACAATGGGTTTGGCGTACAGCCCGGTGATTTGATTCGTGCCTACGTTGATGGTGCTTCTTGTTTGGTGGCTTGCACGGGCGCAGGTGCCTGTACGGTGCCGACTACGCTTGCCTCCTCTAATATTTTGACTACGACCGCTACAGTAAGTTGGGCGGCGGTTATTTCTGCCACCAAATATAATTTGCAATATAAAACTTCCACCGCTTCAGCTTGGACTACCGTTTCTAATATAACGCCTACTACTTACAATCTGACTGGCTTGACCGCCAATACGTTGTATTATTTTAAAGTTCAGTCCGTATGCACGTCTGGAACTTCGGCGTATGCTACGCAAGCGCAATTCACGACTTTGGTACCCTGCGGAGTACCAACCAATTTGACTTCATTTCAGGTGACATCTACCAGCGCGAGTGTCCAGTGGGACGTTGTTGCCAACGCAACTTCTTATGATTTGCAATACAAAACCTCTGCCGCAACTGCTTGGATTACGGTATCTACTGCGGACGCTTTTTATCAACTTTCGTCATTGGCACCGAATACTACCTATGACTTCAAAGCTCGTGCAATCTGTCCCTTCGGAACGTCTGCGTACTCTACCGCCGCCAAATTCAAAACACTTCCTATTTGTGGTGGCGACCCAATCGGTTTGTCTGCTTCGCAAGTCAATGACACAAGCGCCGTAATTTCGTGGGGTTATATGGATAGCGCGATTAGCTACAACGTCCAGTACAAACCCAACGCAGCGACCGCTTGGATTACTTTGAGCAATATACAAGTGACTTCCATTTCGCTCGTGCCGCTCAATCCCAACACCAACTATGTGTTCAGGGTGCAGGCAGTTTGTCCAGAAGGAAATTCTAACTTTTCTGCTACTTCATTATTTACTACTACCGGAAGTTCTTGCGGCGTGCCGTCGGGCTTGATAGCTACCAATGTTACAACTACCACCGCAACGCTCGGCTGGGCGGCAGTGTCGGGAGCCAACTCCTACAACGTTCAGTTCAAAACATCGGCTTCTGCTTCGTGGTCGGCAAGTGTTAGTGTGGCTGGAAATAGCTACAATCTGACGAGTTTGGTAGCAAGCACTCCTTACAACTTCAGGGTGCAAGCGGTTTGTGGAAGTAGTGTTTCTGCTTTTTCAGCTTCGGGTTCTTTTACTACATTGCAGGCAGCTTCTGTATGCGCTGTCCCTACCAATTTATCTGCTGCGAATATTTCTAATACAGGAGCTATTGTGGCTTGGGCAGCGGTAAGTGGTGCGGTTACTTATAATTTGCAATACAAAATATCTGGTACAACTGCTTGGACAAGCGTTTCGGTTGCCACTGAATCTTATACTTTATCCAATTTGACTGCCAGTACGCGCTATGACTTTCAGGTACAAACAGTCTGTGGGGGAGGAGTTAGCTCTGCATACTCTTCCGTCCAAACCTTCACTACGCTCGGAAATGGCGGCGGCACGTCTTGCGCAGCTCCAACTGGAATAGTTGTTTCGAGTGTTTCGGCTACTTCGGTCGTCGTATCGTGGTCGGCAGCGACGGGCGCAATAGCCTACATCGTCAATTACAAACCAGTTGCTGCCGCTACGTGGCTTTCGCAAACAGTCACAGCAACCACTGCTACGCTCGTCAATTTGTTGCCCGCTACACAATATGTATATCAAGTGCAAACGGTTTGTCAGGGCGATGGCGTAGTTTCTGGTCTTTCGCCGCAAGGTAATTTTACTACTTCGGAGCAGATAAGCTGTAATCCAGTAACGAACCTAAAATCTACTTCCGTCAATAATTCCTCCGCAGTTATTTCTTGGACGGCGGCGCAGGGCGGCGCAGTGAATTATACTTTGCAATACAAACTTTCGTCGGCGAGCAACTGGACAAATGTAACGGTCGCGGGCAATACTTTTACCCTTACAGGCTTGTTGAGTGGTACTACCTATACCTATCGGGTACAAACCAACTGCCAATCGAGTGCTACTTCTGATTGGGTTTCGGGCGGCTTTACGACCACTGGCTGCAGTACGCCGTCGAATATCACGTTTTCAAATATTGCCTACAACACGGCTACGGTCAGGTGGAATAACGTGTCTGGAGTTTTGTATTACATCTTACAGTACCGCGAAGCTGGTAACAGTAATTGGATAACTGCTGCCGCTACGCTTTATGCCAATACTTTTGTTTTGAATGGCTTACAACCCTCCAAAATGTATGAAGTAAGAGTACAGACAAGATGTGTAGCGGGTGCGTCGAGTTATTCTGATGCCATAAAATTTACTACTACGGGTTGTGTGATACCGACGGGCTTGGCTGCCAATAATATTTCGGCGGATACTGCAATTCTGAGTTGGAACACAGTAGCTGGCGCAACACTCTACAACGTAAGCTACAAGATAGACACTGCCTCCGCTTGGCGAGATACCGTCAATTTGGTCAGCAATTCTGTAAAATTGAAACTTCTGCGAGCGAATACCAAATATGTGTTCCGAGTGCAAGCGAACTGTCCTTTCGGATTGTCTGATTTTTCTCCAAATACTGCTTTTACGACCTCTGGAACTGCCAACTGCGGCGCACCAACGGGATTGATTACTACCCAAAATACCGCAAGCAGCGCTACTCTCATCTGGAACAAAGTGGCTGGAGCGACTTCATATTTGCTACAATTCAAGCGAGCTGCTCAAAATCCATGGTCTTTGGATATTGCAGTGTCCGATACAAGTTTTTTAGTGACAGGTTTGGCAGCCGGTACGAACTGCCAATTCCGCGTCCGCGCACTTTGCGGAGCGAATTATTCTAATTATTCGATTCTAAATTTCAATACAATCGTCGGCTGCGGCGCGCCGCAAGACATCACTGTTTCTGGGATTACGACTACCGAGGCTACACTTCGTTGGACGGCGATACCTAATATTTTGGATTATATTTTGCAATACAAAAAATCATCTGAAACCAACTGGACGACCGTTTCTAACGCCAACTTGACAAGCATTTCCTTGAATGGATTGACAACAGCAACGACCTACAACTATCGAATGAGAACAGCTTGCAGTTCTACCGACAGCTCTACTTACACGTTGGCAGCTAACTTCACGACCGATGGCTGCCTAATTCCTACTGTTTTGTCTGCAAATGTGACAGGGAATATTTCAAAATTGTCTTGGACAGGTTCGGCGTGGGCGTATGATTATAATTTGCAATACAAAATACTGACGGACACTATATGGCAGAATGTGGCTGCGGACACCAACAGCTATACTTTGACTAATTTGCTGCCTGCTACCAACTATCATTATCGCGTGCAGTCCATTTGTTCGGGGGGCAATTCAGCGTACAGCGACCCGTTCAGGTTCAGCACAGTAGCACATCAACCTGCTAATAACGCTTCTTTTGATACCGAAAAACCAAGCCTTGTTTTGGTGCCAAATCCAGCCCACGAGGTAGTAAATATCCGCTTATTTATGACCAACAAGGACGAGAAAGCAAACACGCAACTGTTTATCTTCAACGTCAATGGTGCGGTCGTACTTCGCAGGATATTAAACCCCGACCAAAGCAGTACTGCACTTGATGTGTCAGACCTTCCGCAGGGTTTTTATTTCCTAAAAGTTGTAGGCGGCAACGGTACAGTTTTGAGTGAAAAATTTGTGAAAGAATAGTTTTCATCTTCCTCCGAATAACAAAAAAAAGGTTGCTTTGTCGTCACGATAAAGCAACCTTTTTTTATAAAAATATGATATTTTGTGACTAAAATGAAATAAATCGTCTAATAGTTTGAAATTATTAAAACCAAAAACCAAAAATAAATCGTACTTACCTTTAAAATACTGATAATTTAATTCTAATTTTGCGACAGAAAATGTAACTTTTTGATAAAATCAAGTCTAAAATCTGTATGCAGCAACTTTTGAACGCTTATCGCGACAAAAAACCAGAAATCGTATTTGAATGGCGCGACCACGAAACCAACGCCGAAGGTTGGGTCGTCATTAACTCTTTGAGAAATGGCGCAGCAGGTGGCGGTACTCGTATGCGATTAGGCTTGACGAAAGATGAGGTAGTGTCGTTGGCAAAAGTGATGGAAATAAAATTTTCGGTTTGCGGTCCCGACATCGGCGGCGCAAAATCAGGCATCAATTTCGACCCCAACGACCCACGCCGAACCGAAGTCCTCCAACGATGGTACAAAGCGGTTTTTCCTTTACTGAAAAGTTATTACGGTACTGGCGGCGACTTGAACGTAGATGAACTCAAAGACGTAATCCCAATTACCGAAGATTTGGGGCTTTGGCACCCGCAGGAAGGAATCGTAAATGGTCATTTTAATTCTGCCAAAGGCGAAAAAATCAATATTATCGGTCAGTTGCGATACGGCTGCGCCAAAATAGTAGAAGATGCGGCTTATGTGCCAGACGGACCCGACAAATATGCAGTAGCAGACTTGATAACGGGCTACGGAGTAGCGGAATCGGTGAAGCATTATTACCAGATTTTTCGCCAGACGGACGTAGTCAGCAAGCGAGCCATCATACAAGGTTGGGGAAATGTGGCTTCCGCCGCCGCTTGTTATCTCGCTTTGGCGGGAGCCGAAATCGTGGGAATCATAGACCGCAACGGCGGACTGATAAAAGAAAATGGGTTCACACTCGAAGAAATCAAAAAACTCAACGCCGATAAGATAGGCAACAAGCTCACAGCCGACAATATGTTGTCTTTTGAGGAGGTCAATGAGCGAATTTGGAATCTTTCGGCGGAAATATTTATTCCGGGTGCAGCGTCCAAAATCGTGAGTGCGGCACAGGTTGATTCTTTGATAGCCAATGGGTTGGAGCTAATCTCTTGCGGAGCGAATGTTCCATTCGTAGATGACAGTGTTTTTTTTGGGGCAACCGCCCAAAATGCGGACGAAAGAATTAGCCTGATTCCCGATTTTATTGCAAACTGTGGTATGGCTCGTGTTTTTGCATATTTGATGAAAAAAGACGCTGTTGTGACAGACAAAGCAATTTTCTGTGACGTGTCCGAAACTATAAAAAAGGCAATGTTAGAACTATTCGATGAAAATTCGTCGCCCAAAAACCTATCGAATAGAGCTTTATCACTTTCAATGAAAAAATTATCTCGATTTTAAGATACAATTTAAAAATAAATTATATCTTTGCGTGACAGATTTGTGGTATTTTGTGACATATATCAGGAACAAAAAGTTACCTAATGTAACTTTTGTGTAACTTTTATGTAGTTTATAAAAAAATACGCCCAAGTGTTTGGTAATCCAAAAAATATACCTAACTTTGCGACGTGTTAAAATATACTGTTTGAGCATAGCCCTAAAATTAGAACTAACGATTATTTTATTTACTAAAAAATATTACTACATTCACGTTTTTAGATTTCTAAAAATTTTTTCAAAATTACAGTATAACACTTCTTTTTATTATGACAAAAAAAATTAACATTCTCTTCACTTTGGCAATGTTTGTTTCTTTCGCAAGTTTCGCGCAAGAAAGAGCTGCTGCTCCAAAGATGATGACCCCAAGCACAACCATGTATCCTAAACACCAGTGGGAGTTAGGAGTTCATGCGGGTACCACCTTTATAGTAGGTGACGTTGCGGTACGCCCCGGATACGGAGTCGGTCTTCACCTCAGAAGAGCGTTGGACTATCCGAGTTCAGTTCGTTTTGAGTTGAACTATCACAGAGCTTACGGCTTGGAGCCGCGTAATACAGGAGGCACTGACGGACCTTCTACCACCATTGCTAACATAGCAAGCATCTATAACTTCCCTGGCGGTGATGCTTACCATGCCAACTATCGCACTACTTATATAGCGGGTTCTGCCCAGTTTTTGTACAGCTTGAATAGCTGGAATTACAAAAAACGCTTGCAACGCTACAATGTATATGGTTATGCAGGTGTTGGTTTCAATGCGTTCAATGTAAAAACCGACGCTAAAGGAGCTAACGGAGCTAAATACACGTTTACGGGTGCTACCCAAAATCAAGCGGATTTGAAATCAATACTTGACGGTACTTACGAAACCGAAGTTAATTTGTACTCTCCGCACGATAGACCAGTATCTCTCGGCAGCGACCAAATCAGAACACTTCAACTTCACGCACAGGTTGGTATTGGTGTTTCTTTCAAAATTAACAAAAACATCAATTTAGGAATTGACCACCAAGCAAATATTTTGTTCGGTAACAATGCAGATATGTTGGACGGCTATCGCTTGAAAACAAGAAGCGGTATCGAAACTCAATACCGTGACGTATTGAACTATACGAGCGTACGCTTGAATTTCAATCTTGGAAGTCGCAAAAATGGCAGAACAGAGCCACTTTATTGGGCAAGTCCGATTGACGTTATCAACGACGACATCGCAGAGTTGAAAGCTCGTCCGAAATTCGACCTTACCGACACAGATGGTGACGGCGTGATTGATATGTTCGACGTAGAAAAAGAATCTCCGGCGGGCTGCGCAGTAGATACTCGTGGTAAATTGTTGGACAGCGACAGCGACGGCGTTTCAGATTGCAAAGACAAAGAGCCGTATTCTCCACCAGGGTATAAGGTAAACGCAGAAGGAATTGCACAAGTTCCAAAGCCATCTTACGCAACTGAAGGCGACGTAAACAGAATCGTAGATGGAAAAATAGCAAACATCAAAATGCCTACACAAACTGTTGGCGGCGGAATGTCTGATTGGTTCTTGCCTATGATACATTTCGATTATGACAAGTCATACATCAAGCGTTCAGAGTTTGAGAAATTGCAACACGTTGCAACAGTGATGCAGCAAAATCCAAGCATCCGTGTGGTTGCTAATGGAAATACTGACGGACCTTCATCTGACAGTTACAATAATAACTTATCTTACAACCGTGCGCAGGAGTCTATCAATTATTTAGTTACTAAATATGGTATCTCTCGCGATCGTTTCATCTTGACCTATGACGGAGAAAACAAAACTTTGGTCAATACAAAGTCCAAAGAATATATCAATCGTCGTGTTGAGTTCCGTGTAGCGAAAGGAGAGTCAGAAATGCCTCGCCCAGATGGTAGAAGCGGTGGAAGAAAATTCAGCGGCAACAAAGACGCTGGTTTCTAAAAAAATATTTTAATTTAAAAAAGGCTTATCGGTTTCGACTGATAAGCCTTTTTTTGTAAAAAAGTGTTACTTTCGCTTTCGCAATTTATTTTAGGAATGTATCTAAAATATACTACTCATTTTTTCTGCTAAAATTACAACTAATCATTGCGTTATTTTTTGTTTCAACGTCCTTCGTTGCGCCTCAAAAATGCCTTGTTATTGATTGAATTGATTAGAAAAAATTAAGTACCTTATTTTTTCTTCATTCCTTATAACCGATTTTTATTAAAAATTTATGAAAAAAATACTCAACTATTCGTTGCTACTTTTGCCATTCGTGCTGCTGCTCCAATGCTTGACGACTTTCAAGTGGCTTCATATTCCAGGCGAAATAATGATTGCTGCGCGCTGGTTGAGTTGGTTGTTGCTCGCTTTTTATGGCTACAAAACCGACAAAAGTATTACCTTTTGGATTATGTTGAGTATGTTTATAGGCGCTGAAATTGGGTACGACTTTCCAGTCGTAGCCAAAAATCTGCAAGTGTTGAGTAAAATATTTATGAAACTCATCAAATGTGTCATCGCGCCTTTGCTGTTCGGCACGCTGGTAGTGGGTATTGCGGGACACTCCGACATGAAACAGGTCGGGCGAATGGGCGTAAAAGCTCTAATTTACTTCGAGGTCGTCACCACGATTGCACTGTTTATTGGTTTGGGAGCGATTAATTTTACGAAAGTTGGCTACGGCATTTCAGCTCCAAGCAGCGCAGGAAAGATCGATACTGTTTCAGTCGCGCTGCTTACGGCAGTCGTGCAAGCCGATAAATCCACCAAACTCATCACTCCCGATGGTAGAGAACTTAATTTGCAGTCCAAAACTATCCCCAAACAAGACTGGCAAGAAATCGTGCTTCACACATTTCCCGAGAATATTGCCAAATCCATTGCCGAAGGTCAGGTACTTCAAATTGTCGTTTTTTGTCTGCTTTTTGCTTTCGGACTGACTCAAATACCGCAAGAAAAGAAAAGATCGGTACTCGGTTTTTGTGAGAGCTTATCGGAGGTGATGTTCAAATTTACCAAAATTATTATGTATTTCGCTCCCATCGGAGTCGGCGGAGCTATGGCATACACCATTGGCACGATGGGAATTGATATTTTCAAGAACCTTCTCGGATTGGTCGCCACGCTTTATATGGCGTTGGTTTTCTTTATTCTCGGCGTACTTTTGCCCATCGCGCTCTACATCAAGCTGCCAATACGAAAATTTCTAAAAGCCGTCGCCGAACCCGCTTCGCTGGCTTTCGCCACCGCCAGCTCGGAGGCTGCTTTGGCAAGTGCCATCAAAAATATGGAAGAATTTGGTATTCCCAATAAGGTAGTTGCGTTTGTGCTTCCGACGGGTTATACTTTTAATTTGGACGGCACTACACTTTATCTGTCGCTGGCGAGTGTTTTTGTAGCGCAGGCGGCAGGCATCGAGATGAGTTTTGGTACGCAGTTGGTGATGGTTTTTACGCTCATGCTGACGAGTAAAGGCGTAGCAGGCGTGGCACGCGCATCACTGATTATCTTGGCGGGGACGGCTTCCTCATTTGGCTTGCCGGATTGGCCCATAGCTGCTATCTTGGGCGTAGATGCGCTGATGGATATGGCGCGCACGTCGGTCAATGTCATCGGGAATAGTCTGGCTACTGTTTTCGTAGCTTGGTGGGAGGGCGAATGGGAGGCTGAAAAGGCATAAAAATTGAAAAAAAGTTAAAATTTGTGACATTATGCAACAATACCACGATTTACTAAAACACATTTTACAAAATGGTGCGCAAAAAGGTGACCGCACAGGCACGGGGACTTTGAGCGTCTTCGGCTACCAAACTCGTTTTGACTTGAGCAAAGGATTTCCGTTATTGACTACCAAAAAAATTCACTTAAAGTCAGTTATTTATGAGCTGTTGTGGTTTTTGAGCGGCGACACCAACGTTCATTTTCTCCAAAAAAATGGCGTAAATATCTGGAACGAATGGGCGGACGAGCGGGGAGAGTTGGGTCCCGTGTATGGCAAACAGTGGCGCAGTTGGGCGATAGGCGACGGCAAATCAATAGACCAAATCACGGAAGTTGTCCAACAGTTGAAGCAAAATCCCAACAGTCGCCGCATGATAGTATCGGCTTGGAATCCATCGGATATAGAGGAAATGGCGCTGCCGCCGTGTCACTGCCTGTTTCAGTTTTATGTTTCGGACGGCAAACTTTCGTGCCAGCTTTACCAACGCTCCGCCGATGCTTTTTTGGGCGTGCCGTTCAATATTGCGTCTTACGCACTACTGACGATGATGATGGCTCAAGTCTGCGGCTTGCAAGTGGGAGATTTCGTCCACACTTTCGGTGACTTGCACCTCTACAACAATCACATCGAGCAAGCAGAATTGCAGCTTTCTCGGGCTTTGCGACCACTTCCCAAGCTGTCACTAAACCCGCAAATCCAGCATATTTTAGATTTTCAGTACTCCGACTTCACGCTCTCCGACTACGACCCACACCCACATATCGCCGCCAAAGTAGCTGTGTGAAAGGGAGAGATTGAATTATTTTTTTTACACAAGTAATTGAAGTTCAATGAGTTATAATATTACACACTCACGGGTGAGTCTATAAAAAAAATAGTATTAAATTTTGGTGCAATTAAAAGAGCGATGCCGCAAGGCATCGCTCTTTTTTTTCACTACGGAATAATCCTTATTGTGATTTTTACTTTCTAAATGTACTGCAAAGATAAATACTTTTTTTTAGAAAAAAAAATATTTTTTGCCATATTTAAAAAATATTTTTTTCGTATCTTGTGACATATTTAAAAATATTTATTAACACATTAAATAAAAGTTACATGAAGAAAATTCTCGGCTTAGATTTAGGGACTAACTCCATCGGTTGGAGCTTGGTCGAGCTACATGACAATTTAGATGAGAGTAGGATTTTAGCAATGAACTCTCGGATTATTCCTATGGGAACGGATAAAATTGACTACGAAAAAGGCATTGGGATTAGCAAAGCGGCGGATAGAACAATGGCAAGAACGGCGCGAAAAATGAACAAACGGTACAAACTCAGGCGAAATAAACTGATTTATGTACTTGCTCAACTTGACATGTTGCCAACTCAACTCAATATTAAGGGAGATTTTCCAGCGGCTGAAAAAATACAGCAGCTCAATTTGTTGCCGATCAAAAGAGGAACATTACAACTAAACTCTGTGGAGCAGTATAAACTGCGAAGTGATGCGGCGACTGAAAGAATTGAATTGAAAGATTTGGGAAAAATACTTTACCAACTCAACCAACTTCGTGGGTATGAAGGCGGTGGAGGCAATAACGAAAGTAAAGAAAAAATTGTAGAAAGTGAAGAAAACGATGATGAAGGTGCGCCAACTAAAAAACAACGAACGATTATACTGAATAAAAAAGTAACCGTGTTGTCCGTAACGCAGTTAAATGAAACGATAAAGTCCAAGAAGAAAGGCGAAGAAGATAAAGAAGTTTTCAAATATGAACTACAGGTACAGGACGAAAGCGGTGACACATATACTGGAACTACCATTCTGCAAGATTTTAAAATAAACGACGAAAAAGAATTAGAGATTAAAATCGAATTTCCGAAGTCGGGAAAAAAAACAACTTTTTCACTTACCAAAAAAAGCGAGTGGAAAAAAGACATGGAAGACTTTGAAAAAGGTTTTTTAGAGAAACAAACTTTAGGGAAGCGTTTTTACGACGAACTAACACAAAACAAATGGTACAAAATAAGAAATCGGGTCGTCCTTCGGCACAGGTACAAAGAAGAATTTGACGCTATTTGGGAGGAGCAAGTCAAACACCACGCAATATTATCCAATCCGCCCAAAGATGTTGTAGAAAAAATAGCCAATTATATTTTTCCCGGACATTCGCCAAACCAAGTAAAATTTCGTGAAGAAGCTATCAAAGAGGGATTACGCCATATTATAAAAGAAAATATCATTTATTTTCAGAGGGAGTTGAAACCACAAACTGACTTGATAAGTGGCTGTACTTTTGAAAAAGAACTCGATGCAGAGGGAAAACCGCTTCATCGGGTTTTAGCAAATTCGCATCCACTGTTTCAAGAAAACAGAATTTGGGAGCAGCTCAATAGATTGACTATCAATACTAAAAAAACTGAAACGGTAAAAGTAAGAGGCAAAGAGAAGGAGAAAATATTTTACTACGAAAGACCAATTCCAACGGACGTGAAAATAGATTTGTACCGTAAGTTATTAGAAAAAAAGCAAGTTGGTTTTTCGGATGTTATCAAACCTTTAAACTTAGGCAACAAAGTTGATTATTTGAATGGTTTGCATAGCAAGGCAAAATTGAAAGGTGCAGACACTTTAATATCTATCAAAAATTGTGTCGGTATCGAAAACTGGACTCTATTGGTCGGGAAGAATCCTGAAATAGCAACCGAAATTTGGGATATTTTATACAACAAAACTGGCAACGAATATGACTTGAATAGCAAAAAAGTAGGTGATTTGGTTATTTTACTAAACACATACATTACGGACACAAAAACTGCTCAAACTCTTGCTTTGGAGTTGGCAAAAAAGTTAGAATTTCCGCGCAGGTATGGCAGTTTGTCTAAAAAAGCAATCGAAAAAATTTTGCCTCTCATGCGCTGTGGGAGCTATTTTGATTACGATGCAATCGCGCAAGAAGCAAAGGATAATTTAGTAAAATTACAGGCGGTTCAGGAAGATGGCGTGATTCCCGAAGGCGAAAAAAATATAGAGCCGTACATGGTTTCGTATATTGCAAATAACCCAAATGCAGTCCGCGAAGGCGGCTTGCAATATACGTTTGCATCGTCTTTGGTGTATGGCAAACATACTGGGGACATAATCAAACCAGAAAATGCTCCTATAAAAAATTACCATCAGATAAAATATATCGCCGACAGAAACCTGCGCAATCCCATAGTAGAGCAAATCTTGAATGAAGCTCTGCAAGTGGTAAAAGCCCTTTGGAAACAGTACGGTTTTAAAAATGATGAGTTGGAAATTCGGATTGAGTTGGCGCGCGAACTGAAAAATAGTGCCGCAGAGAGGGAAAAAATAACAAAAGCTATTTTCAAAAATGAAAAGATCAATGAAGGGATTAAAAAACGAATTCAAGAGTTAAAAGAGAGTGTCAGCTTTAGCAATATAGAAAAATACAAGTTGTGGAGCAACCAAAGTGAAGAACCTTACCCTTTTCCTAAAAAGACAAACGAGCCCACGCTTGCCGAAATTGAGAAAATGCGTACTTGGGAAGAGCAAAAATGTGTGTCGCCTTACACAGGCGCAGCAATTCCTTTGTCAAAACTTTTTACGAAATCCTACGAGGTGGATCATATAATACCCAAAAGTCGCTTTTTTGACGATTCGATGGGCAATAAAGTTGTTTGCGAAAGTGAAATAAACGGAGACAAAGGAAATCGCACTTCATGGGAATACATCAACAATGGCTCTACTAAGCACAAGATACTCAATATAGATGCTTTCATAGCACACGTCGAAAGCCATTTCGGGGGTGCTAAAGCCAAGCGCCGCAACCTATTGGCAACAAAAATTTCAGAAGATTTTGTGACTCGGCAAATAAAAGAAACCCAATACATCTCGCTGGCAGTCAAAGATGAATTGGCAAAAATAGTGGGAACTGAAAATGTAAAGGTTTCTACGGGTATGATTACCGACTATCTTCGTACGCAGTGGGGACTGAAAAAACTTTTTATGAAAGTAACCGAATCTCGCTACAAACAAATGGAACTTTGGGACGATGGCAACAGCTGGATACAAAACGAATTTAAAAAAGACGAAAATGGAAAAGAAAAGCATGTTTATCAAATAAAAAACTGGAGCAAACGGCACGACCATCGCCACCACGCTTTGGACGCTTTAGTGGTGGCTCTCACCAACCCAAAACATATAAAACAACTCAATGAACTGAATAAGGTATTTCAGGATTTTTTGAAAGATAACAAGGACAGGCTGAAACTAAACGTAGATGAAGGCGAAACTGATTTGGAAGCATTTATCAAACTTCATGAAGAAGGTAGAGATAACGTCTTGCAGTCAATGGAGAGCAGCAGAAAATTTGCGTTGCCAATGAGCGACTTACATGACCAAGTAAGAGAGCATTTGGAAAGCATCGTAATATCTCATAAGTCGAAGGACAAACTTTCTGTACAAAAAGACAAAAAAGGTAAACCTTTTATAAAAACTCGTGGCGGCTTGCACGAAGCAACAGGCTACGGAAAGTTGAAAGACCTAAACGGTGAGCCTACGAAAATAGATATTTATAAAGTTCCGCTTTCCAAACTTACGGACAAAATCATTGAAAAAATAGTTAGCGAACCAATAAAAAAAGAGTTGAAAGAGCATCGAAAAAAATATAGTACGGTCAAAGACGCATTTACTGGCGAAGGTTTAGTAGCTCTCAATGAAAAGCGGTTCAGCCCAATCAACGCTGTAAAAATAACGTACTCCAAAGACGAAAACAAAGAAAGTAGTCTAAAACAACTTTACGCCAATAATCCGACTTTGAGCGTGAAGCCGGGAGATAACTACCTTTTTTATGTAATGGAAAAAAACGATAAAAGGTGCTTTGATATTATTACTTTTTTTGATGCAGCTAAAATCGCGAATCAGGAACTCAAAAAAGGCAATAATAATTTTAAGCAAGCCATAGAAGCTCAAATATTAAAAAATAACGATGCCAATAAAACTCTTTTTGCATTAAAACAGACTGACTTGGTGTATTTGCCCACTGGCGATAACGACCCAATCCTGAATATTAAAAATAATATAGATTGGCAAAATTATTTCCAACAGCACAAAAAAGAAATTGCAAAAAGAGTGTATAAAGTAGTGAAATTCAGTGGAAAAAGATGTGACTTTATTCCTCACAATTTTTCTACTGCTATTGTAGCAAAGAAAGATTTTTCTGAAGATAAACTGAATGAACTAAAGAAAATATACGGCGATAAAAAAATACCAAAAAAAGAATTGAATTCAGTCGAGTTTGGTTCGTATATAGATTGTTCGCCATACGAATTTAATATAAATTTTATCAAATCGTTAATTAATGAACCAATAGATGTAAGACCACTCAAAATACAAGATTCTTGCATAAAATTGAATATCGACTGGCTCGGAAATATTCAACCTTATTGGCTCAAATAACCGCCCTCACCGCCGCTCTTACTGTGAGCGGCGGTGAATTTTTTAAATTTTATCGACATCGAATAACTCATTTTTTGGCAACAACAAAAATCGCTTTTTATGATAAAAAGAACTTTGCATTTCGGCAATCCCGCTTACTTGAGCCTCAAAAATCAACAACTGATAGTTCAGATTCCCGACGCGCCAGAGGGCGAGCCGCCGCGAAGCGTTCCGATAGAAGATATTGGATTTGTGCTGCTCGACCACCCTCAAATCACGATTACGCAGGGCGTGTTGGAGGCACTGATGGAAAACAATGCCGCCATTGTTACCTGCGACAAAAAGCACCACCCGAGCGGGCTGATGTTGCCTTTGGAGGGGCATACGCTCCAGTCGGCACGCTACCAAGCCCAGATAGCAGCCTCCGAGCCGCTCCGAAAACAGCTTTGGCAGCAGACCATCGCAGCAAAAATAAACAACCAAGCGGCGGTACTCGAAGCGCACTTCATAGAAGCCAAACCACTCCGCAAGTGGGCAAAAGAGGTTTTGAGCGGCGACTCCTCCAATCTCGAAGCCCGTGCCGCCGCTTATTATTGGCGACATATTTTTGAGGTCGAATACGCCGCCAACGGCGACGATGACAATGAGCTAAACGCTGACTTTGTGCGACGGCGCGACGGCGACGCTCCCAACAGTTTGCTCAACTACGGCTACGCAATCCTCCGAGCTGCGGTGGCGCGCGGGCTGGTCGCTTCTGGTCTGTTGCCCACGCTCGGCATTCACCATCGGAACCAATATAACGCCTTTTGCCTCGCCGACGACATCATGGAACCTTACCGCCCGTTGGTGGATAAATTGGTCAAAAATATATTTCCCTTGAGTCCTAAGGACGGTGAACTCACGCCCGACCTCAAACGCAAACTGTTGGTAATACCAACGCTCGACGTGGTGATAGATGGAAAAAGTAGCCCTCTAATGGTAGGTTTGCAGCGCAGCACTGCCTCCCTTGTGGCTTGCTATGAGGGGACGGCAAAAAAAATCCTGTACCCCAAAATGTAGTTTTAGAATCTTAAGCAACCGCACACCGTTCCTCTAAACATTTTTTTTATCATTATGGAAAGATTAAACGCCTACCGAATCATGTGGATATTTGTACTTTTCGACCTCCCAACGGAAACCAAAGCCGAAAAAAAGGCTTATACCAAATTCAGAAAAAGCCTACTGAACGATGGTTTTAGTATGTTCCAGTTTTCGGCGTATTTTCGTCACTGCCCAAGTCGGGAGAACGCCGAAGTACATATCCAGAGGGGAATCAAGCAACTGCCCGAGAAGGGTAAAGTCGGGATATTGACGATTACCGACAAGCAATATGGGGATATGCGAGTGTTTCACGGGGTCAAAAAAGCGAAAAAAGAAAAGCCCACCCAACAGTTAGAAATGTTTTAGTCCCCCTAACCCCCAAAGGGGGAATTTTTTGTTTTTTTCCTTGCAGGAAAAAAACAGCCTTTTTTGAAGTGCTTACAACTCCTCCGAAGGAAGTTGTAAACAAAAAAAACTACCTCCCTTTGGGAGGCAGGGAATCAAAAATTCCTCCTTTTTAGGTGCTTTAAGTTCTCCGTTTAGGAGAACTTAAAGCAAAAAAACTCCCCCCCTTTGGGGGGGCAGGGGGGGACTACCCCATTTTTACCATTCTATTTTTGACTATAAAGCACTGATAGAGAGCGTATTAGAGCGTATTCTATTGTGTGCAATATAGTAAAAACACATTTAGAAAGCAAATCACAACACGGCAACACGGATATAATTAACAACACTTATTGTGTGCAATATAGTAAAAACACATTTAGAAAGCAAATCACAACTAATACTTGATGTGAAAGCGGAATAGGGAAATTGTGTGCAATATAGTAAAAACACATTTAGAAAGCAAATCACAACTAAGATTACCTTTACAAACTGTTGCCAACCATTGTGTGCAATATAGTAAAAACACATTTAGAAAGCAAATCACAACAGCACTCACAAAATGCCAAGTAGCGAAGGAATTGTGTGCAATATAGTAAAAACACATTTAGAAAGCAAATCACAACTCGCCAACACTCTCAAAGGTCATCGTCTTGATTGTGTGCAATATAGTAAAAACACATTTAGAAAGCAAATCACAACGGGGCAGTCTATAGAAAGCGCATTTGGTTGATTGTGTGAAATATAGTAAAAACACATTTAGAAAGCAAATCACAACTGAGCCATCTATGTCTTCATCTTTAATTTTATTGTGTGCAATATAGTAAAAACACATTTAGAAAGCAAATCACAACAGAGTAGCTACAAAGACAATCCTTTTTTGGATTGTGTGCAATATAGTAAAAACACATTTAGAAAGCAAATCACAACGCACATTTGTTTCCTTCGTTTAAAATTTCATTGTGTGCAATATAGTAAAAACACATTTAGAAAGCAAATCACAACACAAGATGTAAAACATATCCGTACCGAATTATTGTGTGCAATATAGTAAAAACACATTTAGAAAGCAAATCACAACAGGCGGCAGCAATGGCATTGCAAGACGCTAATTGTGTGCAATATAGTAAAAACACATTTAGAAAGCAAATCACAACACGCAGCAACGTTTTACTAAATTTTGTTACATTGTGTGCAATATAGTAAAAACACATTTAGAAAGCAAATCACAACGGTGGCAGACATAGTAGGCGGAGTTGTTGCATTGTGTGCAATATAGTAAAAACACATTTAGAAAGCAAATCACAACAAGCAGAGCTTGATTGCTCAAGCAAAGAGTATTGTGTGCAATATAGTAAAAACACATTTAGAAAGCAAATCACAACGAGGCAGATGAAACAGATAAAAAATAGACAATTGTGTGCAATATAGTAAAAACACATTTAGAAAGCAAATCACAACTATCGTTACAAAATTCCTGCACTTAATTATATTGTGTGCAATATAGTAAAAACACATTTAGAAAGCAAATCACAACGTGCTGATTATAGGGCAAGTAGGGGCATCGATTGTGTGCAATATAGTAAAAACACATTTAGAAAGCAAATAACAACACTACACTATATTTGTATATACCTTACACAATTGTGTGCAATATAGTAAAAACACATTTAGAAAGCAAATCACAACTAATCTATTGGCATTTTAATTATTTTATAGATTGTGTGCAATATAGTAAAAACACATTTAGAAAGCAAATCACAACGGTGAACTGGATAGGATAAACGGCGGAAAATTGTGTGCAATATAGTAAAAACACATTTAGAAAGCAAATCACAACAATCAAAGGCAAGATTATACGCTATACATTATTGTGTGCAATATAGTAAAAACACATTTAGAAAGCAAATCACAACGTTACTATGACGATCAGGGCGATATTGTTGATTGTGTGCAATATAGTAAAAATCACATTCTGAAAGCAAATCACAACCAGCCGTTGTTTGTAACCGCGCCGATTGTATTGTGTGCAATATAGTAAAAATCACATTCTGAAAGCAAATCACAACGGTGCGCAACCTTGTTTCCAAAACATAATTATTGTGTGCAATATAGTAAAAATCACATTCTGAAAGCAAATCACAACCGAGCTTATCATGCAAGTCGGCATCCACCATTGTGTGCAATATAGTAAAAATCACATTCTGAAAGCAAATCACAACAAACCGCCTCCAATGACTTCACAGAACACAATTGTGTGCAATATAGTAAAAATCACATTCTGAAAGCAAATCACAACGAGGAATTTTTTTTTATTGCGCAGCGCAAAATTGTGTGCAATATAGTAAAAATCACATTCTGAAAGCAAATCACAACAATATCCTACAATTATTGCTATTGAAAACTATTGTGTGCAATATAGTAAAAATCACATTCTGAAAGCAAATCACAACTACTGGCACAACTTATAGCGATGCGGTGAATTGTGTGCAATATAGTAAAAATCACATTCTGAAAGCAAATCACAACTCAACGCTACGACTTGTAATTTTACATTTAATTGTGTGCAATATAGTAAAAATCACATTCTGAAAGCAAATCACAACACAAAATTTAATTAATACATTCTTACAAAAATTGTGTGCAATATAGTAAAAATCATATTCTGAAAGCAAATCACAACAAACGATTTGAGTAGACAGAAAAATGTGTATTGTGTGCAATATAGTAAAAATCATATTCTGAAAGCAAATCACAACTCGTTATTGCTACTAATATGATAAGTGACAATTGTGTGCAATATAGTAACAATCACATTCTGAAAGCAAATCACCCAGATAAGTATTCAATGTGCGTATCAAATTTGGAGAAAATTGTGACTGGTGTGGGGAGAGATGCTTAAAATCATTAGGGGATTAATTTCGACTTACGCTCTTTTGTAACTTTTCCTTCAACGTAATTTTTCATCGTACCCGGTCTATATCCAAGTTTTTCTTCCGCTTTTTTAACTGTGCCGTATTCTTTGACCGCCCAACGCCTTAGTTGAATTTTGTATTTGGCTAATAATTTATCGTACCTCAAACCAATTTCGAAATTAAAAACGCTCGCGTCATTATTGGAACTGCTCTGCATTTGTGATTTTGAAAAGAAGTCAGCTTTGATACTTTCCACCACTTTATTCTCCGTTTCCTCCACTATTTTTCTGCTTTCCGCATAATAAAAAATACGATAATTAAAATACATACAAGCTATTTTATCTAAATCGCGAAAGCCGCCCACAAATTTTTCTGCGTTGGCTTCCATAAATTTTTGCAGTTTAGCATTGTTTGGATAAGCGGCTAATGCCTCAAAACCTTTTAGTTCTTCAAAATTCATTTTTTTCCATGTTCCCCTAAAATCCAACATAATACTATGGTTGTCTTTTGTGTAGCTCGGAAACTCTACGATTAATTGGCTTATTCTATCCCAAAAAAAGCCGACTAATAATTCGTTATCTGTTCTTAATTGGTCAATATCTTTGGAGGAGGTAAATATTATTCGTAGGTCAAATTTTTTACCTATGCCGAATCTACCGTCAGAAGTAGATAAGGCTTCAAAGAGTAGTTTTTGCTGCTTTTCGGTTAGGTCTTCTACATCTTCAATTATAATAGTATTACCTTGATTGGCTTCAAATAGGACATTGATTTTTGATTTACTATCCGCAAAGCTATCCGCCTTAACAAATACTATTTTTTTTAGACCTAATTCAATACTACGATTAGATGGAATGCTATCAAATGCTTTCTCGATATTATAACGTTTGCCTACGCCTCTACCTCCGAGTACGACTAAACAAAACCTTCCCGGATTGGCAAGAAACACTTTTAACTTATCGAAAGCTACCTTTCTTAAATTTTCGTTCATCTCGTTCTTTTTTATTGTCAAATTTTTGACAAATATAGGTATAAAATATTTGATTCTTTAAAATCACTTTGAATTTAGTTTTACTTTTGTAAAAAAAACATGAATACCCAAATTTTGAACTTTAAGAAGTCAAACCACTTTTTAGAAAGTCAATGGAATCGAAAAATTGACGAACTAATGCTCTACAAAATTTTGCCTTTTGTAGAATGTACTAAATGCGAAAAGATATTGTAATAGTTACCCCTTCTTTTTTAAGAAAAAAAGATGATATCCATTGTTTGATTTTAGCTATTAAATCCAATTTACTATTAACGGTTTATTGGTGCGACCATCCAAATTACTTACTCAATACTGAAAAAAATTATCACTTTCAATTATTATACTAAAATGAGCATCACAACTGTAAATTTTCATCTCATTAAAGCCTGCAACTATAAATGCAAATTTTGTTATGCCACTTTCAATGATATAGACATTGCAAATACCATACGACAAGAAGAGGCATTCGCAATTATTACAAAACTTGCTGATAGTAAATTATTTAAAAAAATTAATTTTGCAGGAGGTGAGCCAACTTTAATAAAATATATAGTTCCATTAATTAAACATGCTAAAGACAAGGGATTTGAAACAAGTATTGTTACCAATGGTAGCCAAATTAATTTAGATTGGATAAAATCTGTGGCTAATTCTCTTGACATTTTGACTTTAAGTATTGATAGCATCAATGAAGAAACAAACATAAAATCAGGACGACATCAAAACGGAAAAATACTTGAGTTGTCAAAGATTTTTGATTTGGCAGTTATTTGCAAAGAATTAGACATTAAACTTAAAGTTAATACAGCAGTTCATCAGTATAATTTTACTGAAATATTAGCACCTTTTATCAATGAACTAAACCCTTTTCGTTGGAAAATCTTGCAAGTAACCAGAGTAATTGGGCAAAATGATAAACAGTTTGAGTTGATGAACATTAGTAATGCAGATTTTGATGATTATTGTGCAAGAAATAAAGGATACATCAGCCCTAAAATAAAAATTATAGCAGAAAGTGCTGATATAATTAGTGGCTCATACTTAATGATAGACCCATTAGGTAGATTTTTTGATAGTAACAATAAAACTTATAATTATTCAATACCTATTTTAAAAACAGGCGTTGAAAATGCTTTAAGTCAAATAAATACAGATTATTCTAAATTTTTAAATCGCGAAGGTAATTATACCACAATTTAACCAACCCAACATGCACATTCTCAAAATCGTTCACGGTTATCCGCCTAACTACAACGCAGGCTCGGAGGTGTATAGTCAGTCCGTATGCACCGAACTTGCTAAAACACACAAGGTCTCGGTTTTTACACGAGAGGAAAATCCTTACGCACCTGACTTTGCGATACGGCACGAAAAGCAAGGTGACAACTTCGATTTTTATTTTGTCAATAATCCGCAAGGCAAAGACGGCTACAAACATAGTGGCATAGATGAAAATTTTGCCCGTTTATTACTACAAATCAAGCCCGACGTAGCCCATATTGGTCATCTAAGTCATCTCTCTACCGGTTTGGTCGACGAGCTGAACCGACAAAATATACCGATTGTTTTTACGCTGCACGACTTTTGGCTGATGTGTCCGCGTGGGCAGTTCTTGACGCGCAGCATCGGCGAAGCGAATAATTTTAGGTTGTGTACGGGGCAAACTGACCGAAAATGTGCGACCGATTGCTACAAAGTTTATTTTGGTGGCGAAGCAGCCGAGGAGCAAATAGATATTGATAATTGGAGCGGTTGGGTGAGCCGCCGTATGACCGAAACGCGCTCGATTATAGATAAAGTTGAGGTGTTTATTGCTCCGTCGCAGTATTTGCGCAACCGATTTATTACCGATTTCGGCGTTCCCGAAGCCAAAATTATTTACTTGGATTATGGTTTTCCGACCGAATATTTGACCGCTACCGCAAAATCCGCAGCAAAAACGACCTTCACTTTTGGCTATATCGGTACGCACATTCCTGCCAAAGGCGTGCATGATTTGATAACCGCATTTATGCAAATAGCCGCGCCCGCAACGCTCAAAATCTATGGTAGAGACAACGGGCAAAGCACGAAAGCGTTGAGGCAAATTGCCAAAAAATCCAAAAATAACATTGAATTTGCGGGCGAATATGTCAATAAAAATCTGGCAGATGAGGTTTTTGCGAACATAGATTGTATTGTGGTGCCGAGTATTTGGGCGGAAAATTCGCCGCTCGTGATACACGAAGCGCAAGCCTGCAAAGTACCCGTTATCACTGCCGATTTTGGTGGAATGTCGGAATATGTGCAGCATCTCGAGAACGGATTGCTTTTTGAACACCGAAACAGCAATGATTTAGCCGAAAAAATGAATTTTGCTATAAAAAATGCGGAAAAAATGCAATTATTAGGCGAACGTGGCTATTTAAACGACCCGAATGGGCTTGTACCTGACATTACCGACCATATCAATCAACTTTTTACCATTTATCAATCATTAATCAATGAAAAATCATAATATTTGGCGTTTGACGATAGATACAAACCCCGAAGACTGCAATTTGGCTTGTACAATGTGCGAGGAGCATAGTCCGCATTCTACTTATATCAAAGAAAAATTGGGCGGCAAGCATCGCCGAATGCCAAAAGAATGGTTAGAGCCGATTTTTCAGCAAGCTAAAGCATTGGGCGTGACCGAAATTATCCCTTCTACGATGGGCGAACCCTTGATTTATAAGCCTTTTGCGCATTTTGTGGCACTTTGTTACAAATATGATATTAAAATGAATCTGACTACTAACGGCACATTTCCGAAAACGACGGAGAAAACCGTGACCGAATGGGCGCACCTTATAGTACCGATTACGACGGATGTAAAAATTTCGTGGAACGGCGCGACCGCCGAAACAGCGCAAAAAGTGATGCTTGGGCTTAATTTTGACCAAACGATTGAAAATGTAAAGGAATTTGTGCGTGTCCGCAATGCTTATTTTGCACAAACGGGTTACTATTGTCGCATCACTTTTCAGCTTACATTTATGCAAAATAATATGCACGAATTAGCAGATATTATAAAACTGGCAGCCGAACTGGATATTGACCGCGTAAAAGGGCATCAACTTTGGAGTCATTTTGACGAAATAAAATCACTTTCTTTTCGTGAAAACGCAGCGAGTATAGCGCAGTGGAACGAGTATGTGGCGCAGGCTTACACCGCACAAGCACAGCACCGCAAGCCGAATGGCGCGCAAGTGATGCTCGAAAACATCATTCCGTTGAAGCCACAAGAAACTCAAGAAATCCCTTTGGAGTACGAGTGTCCGTTCTTGAATAAGGAACTTTGGGTATCCGCAACGGGCAAAATATCGCCCTGCTGCGCGCCCGACGAACTGCGAAATGGATTGGGCGATTTTGGTAATTTTGAACAAAATACCATTTTGGAAAGCATCGAGAGTGAAAATTACCAAAAATTATTAAAAAATTTCAAAAACATTCCGCTTTGCCAAACCTGCAATATGCGTAAACCAATCGTAAACTAAAACCATTTCTAAAATAAAAAAATTATGAAACAAATTGAAATAATAGCGCAAATAAAATCCATTTTGTTGGCGAATAGCAATATTGAAACAGCGATTTTATACGGCTCGTTTGCCCGAAAAACGCCCTCCGCAAACTCCGATATCGATATTGCGACGGTCGTGAGTAGTGATTTTGAGGTAGATGACTTGACGGCGGCACTCGAAAAGCAGCTTTCGCACACGCTCCTTAAAGTACTCAAAGTGGATTTGAGAAACAAAATTGTGCTTTATTTTCGCGATTCGCCAAAGGCAGAAATTGCTTTTGCGCGCAATATAAGCGAGCATAATCGCAATTATTTAGGCTCTGAAATTGCGCCTGATAATATTGCAGACAGTATTTTATTCGACAAAACAAAAAACGCTTTACAGCATTTACAAGACCTCACCGCCACGAAAAAAGGCATCGGTGCGAAAGAAATCTCGAGCCTGATAGATAAGTTTGTGTACGAGTTTGAGAGTAGTTCTAACGCGCATCGCCGCAGCGACGGCTATCAGTTTTACTATTTTTACAATATCGCGCTCAGTGTGGCGGTGCAGCTCAATCACCTCTCGAAAGGGGAAACGAAGTTTAATTTTTTGCCCAAAAATATGATTGCGGGCGTTTTGACAAAGGAAGAACAAAAGGATTTTTACAGCCTAAAAGGTAGTTTATTTTTACCCGAAGCGAACGAACAGAAGCGAAAACTGCTCGACTTTTTTTACGCGGCTGCTCAAAACTTAGTCTCGTCGGATAAAATGAACGACTTGCAACTATTCTGCGAAGCCGTTTATAACCGAGATTTTATTTGGAATTTCAGAGATATTAGTCAGCATAATCCAAAAATAAAAAGCGGTATTATTTTCAGAACATCGACGATGACGCTGTTCCAAAATGAAGTATTTTTTGATGACTTTATTTCGGATAAAAAAATAAATACTGTTATCGATTTAAGAGCAAATCGAGAAATTACAGAAAGTAGCTACACCGAAAAAAGTTTGGCGCAGCTAAAATGGGTGCATACGCCGCTCGACCCTTGGAGTCAATCTATCGAGTTTCAGGCAACACATCATCAAGGCACAAATATTGAGAAAGCCTATCTATTTTTTATTTTGGAATGCAAAACCTATATAAAACAATCCGTAGAAGCGATTTTGGAAGCGCAAAACGCTACTGCTATTCATTGTTATGCGGGCAAAGACCGCACAGGAATTTTCATCACGCTGCTTCATTTGCTTTCGGGAGCGAGCCGCGAAACGGTTTATAATGATTATTTGGCAACAGAAATGGATACTCGAAAAGAGTATTTGGATATTGCGCTCGAGATAATCGAGCAGCACAACGGCATCGAAAATTATTTGCTTTCGTGCGGGCTTACCAAAACTCAAATTGTAGCCTTAAAACAAAAAATCACGAATGGATAACGCAACAAAACTCAAAGCGTTTTTTACCGAGCATTGGAAATATATGGCGGTCAATGCGGCTTGCAAACTCGATATTTTTGATAATTTGGACACGCCAAAATCTGCTGAAATATTGGCAAATTTGCTAAATCTGAATGCGCCAAAATTGGAGCTGCTCTTGCAATCTTTGGTCGATATTGGTTTTTTGGAACAAAAAAATAAGCTCTATTTTATCAACGAATTATCTATTTTACTGACCCAAAAAAATCCCGATAGCCTCAAATTCGCTTGTATGAATTGGGGCGGCGAACACATGGACGCATGGCAAATGCTGGATTTTACTGTCGCAACAGGCAAAAGTTCGTTTGAAGCAATTTATAAAAAACCTTATTTTGAGTATTTGAACGAAAAGAAAGAAAAATTGGACAATTACCACAAAGCAATGTTCGAGTATGCGAAAGCGGACTATAAAGAGTTGCCTAATTTGATTGATTTTGGGCAACATCAATCTATTATGGACGTTGGCGGCGGCTATGGCGCTGCTATAATTCGGATAAAAGAAAAATATCCGCAAGTAACGTGTACGCTTTTTGATTTGCAAAACGTGCTGCAAAAATTGAATTATCAAGACATTATATTGCTCAAAGGCGATTTTTTTCAGCAAATCCCTACGGGCAACGATGCCTTGCTTTTATGCCGAATTTTGCATGATTGGAACGACAAAAAAGCAACTTTAATACTCCAAAATTGCTTCGCCGCGTTACCGCAAAACGGCACTCTATATGTGATTGAAAACTGTGCCGATAAGATAAATATCAATTTATCTTTGCTCTCCTTGAATATGTCGGTGATGTGCGAAAGTTTTGAGCGAACCTCCGTACAATATATTTCATTGTGCGAAAGCGTAGGCTTTGAGTACCATAACGAGTTGAAATTGAACGATTTACAAACCATTTTAATTTTTAAAAAATGAATTGGCAACAACTAAAAACGGCGGCAGACGGCACGCATTTTTTGATGAACGGCATGCCCGTTTTCAATAAAAAATTTATAGAGGTGCTGAAATTTCACGCGCCTGGATTAGCACCCGTCACGGACGAAAGCGGCAGCTATCATATCGATACTTTCGGCAACGCGCTTTACCCCGAACGGTACGCCCGAACTTTCGGGTTTTATGACTGCCGTGCGGCGGTCATACAAGGCGGCGACTGGTTTCACCTCACGCAAAACGGCGCGAAGGCATACCCGAATAGCTATGCCTGGACAGGAAATTTTCAAGAAAATCTTTGTACGGTTCGTGACAAGCACAACAATTATTTCCATATTGACCTCAACGGAAACAGCATTTATCCGCAGTACTTTTTGTATTGTGGCGACTTTAAAGATGGCTTTGCTTGCGCAAAATCAACGGACGGCTTGTTCAGGCACATTGATATAAAAGGAAGGCTTATAAATTCAAAATCTTTTTTGGATTTGGGTGTTTTTCACAAAAATTTTGCGACCGCCAAAGACCAAAATGGTTGGCATCATATAGATAAAAACGGAAACGCACTTTACAGCAGTAGATTTTTGACCCTCGAGCCGTTTTATAACGGTTTTGCATTAGCAACGCAAATGGACGAAACGAAAATCATAATTGATGAGTTTGAAAATACGGTATTGGAACTATAAAATCTTTAAAACTCCTCTTCTGGTTCAGCCACAAAAGTAATTATTTATCCACCCACAAAGCCGATTTTTATCACATACTTTCGTTTTTTTTCCAAAATTTTCCAAAAAATATGTTTTCCAAAAACTGTAAAAATCACCCTCACGCCCACACATCACAGCCCCTCCACCCGCTCAAAAACGCTGCGCTGCGCAATCGTGCAGCCCCAGCCGAGCATCGCAAATATCTCGGACTCGCGCGGCTGGCTGTACTTTTTGGAAGTCCGCAAGATTTTTATTTGGTCGGAAGGTGTTTTTGCTAAATCGGATAGATTATTTTTAAAAAAATCAAAACTTTGTTCGGATACCGAAATGCCAATCAAATCTATTTCCTCCGCCCCGCATTGAAATAATTTCAACTCCGAAGGCAGCCGAAACTCCAAAAACTGAATGTTTTGTAGTGCTTTTTCCAACACCATATCGCTGAAAAGCTCCAAAAACTCCGCCGTCCGAGCCGCGTCTTTCGCCTTTATTGCCGCCCAATCTTCTCCCGCAATCCCGTGGGCAGACAGAAAATTAACAAATTCGGGAGTCAGTGCCTCCAATTCTTCGAGGCTCAAAAGTCTATATTTCATAATTCGTCCGTTCTGATAATTTTTTTTCAAAGATACAGATAAAATAAAGTCGCCGCTATTTTTTTATTCCAAGAAAAAAATATATCTTTGCGCCGCTATACATGATTCACAGCAATCACCATTGGTAACCAATTAATTTTTTTAAAAAAATGGCTAATTATTTAACAAAAGAACAGACTCAAGCTATCGTAGCAGAGTACGGTGGCGACGCCGCCAACACAGGCTCTACGGCAGCCCAAGTTGCACTTATTACGCACAAAATCAAAGGCTTGTCCGAGCATTTGAACCGCAATGCAAAAGATTTTTCTTGCAAGCGCACGCTGCTTACTTTGGTAAGCCAGCGCAAAAAGTTGCTCAAATACGTCGCAGCAAAAGACATCGTAAAATATCGTCAATTATTGGAGAAATTAAATCTCCGTAAATAACAACAAAGTAAAAAAGCAACACCGCCGAATTTTTTTTCGCAGTGTTGCTTTTTATTTTTTTAAAATTAGTTCCGAAAAAAAAAATCGGACGAGCGAAAAAGATAAGACAGATAGCGGTAAAAAAACTTAATCCCCAGAAATAACCAATTTCGATTGGCACTAAAAAAATCAAGTAACTTCCTGCTGCGCCGCCCTTTGTCGGCAAAAACAAGCAGTTTCTCTTTCCCGTCTTTTCACTTCCTTTGTCGCCAGTATTTTTAATACAATAGGTTGATATTCAGTTACTTTAAAAATAAAATAATACTATATTTATGGGATTACAAATTCCTATCAGTACTTCCTTTCATCTGCCCGATGGACGGAAAGTAACGCTCGAAACAGGCAAATTGGCTACGCAAGCCGACGGCTCTGTGATGGTGCGCTTGGGCGATACGATGATTCTTGCCACCGTCGTTTCGGCGCATGAAAAAAAAGAGGGACAGTCATTTTTTCCCCTTTCAGTGGATTATCAAGAAAAATTCGCAGCCGCAGGACGTATTCCGGGCAACTTTTTTCGCCGCGAAACCAAACTCTCCGACTACGAAATCCTGATTTCGAGATTGGTCGATAGAGCCATTCGCCCACTTTTCCCAGACGACTACATGAACGAAACTCAAGTAATCATCAACTTGATTTCGGTAGAAAAAGACGCAATGCCCGACGCTTTGGTCGGCTTGGCAGCTTCGGCGGCACTCGCAGTGTCCGATATTCCATTCGCTGGACCGATTTCGGAGGTCAGAGTGGCGCGCATCAACGGCGTTTTTGTCGTCAATCCCGACAAAGCTGCCCTCAAAACCGCAGATTTGGACATTATTGTAGCCGCTACTTTGCAAGACATAATGATGGTAGAAGGCGAAGCCGATGAGTGCCAAGAAAAAGACCTCATCGAAGCCATCAAAATCGCTCACGAAGCCATCAAAGTACAGTGCAACGCCCAACTCGCACTCGCCAACTTGGTCGGAGAAAAAGCCCTCAATAAGCGAAAAATCGAACCCGTACAAGAAAAAGATGAATTGAAGGCAGAGGTCGAAAAATTTATGGAGCAACCCGTAAAGGAAATGGCGCGCAGCGCGTCCGACAAAAATGCTCGTAAAAGTCGCTTAAAAGCAATAAAAGACGAACTAAAAGCGCACTTAACCGAAGCGCACGGAGCAGATTTTGCGTCCGAAAATAGCGAACACATCAGCCGCTACTACGAAAAATCCAAGAAAAAATTTATCCGCAGCGTCATCTTGAACGAACATATCCGTTTGGACGGTCGCAAGCTCGACGAAGTGCGCCCGATTTGGTCAGAAGTGGGTTATTTGCCCACCACTCACGGCTCGGCTATCTTCAATCGCGGCGAAACTCAATCTTTGACTTCCCTCACGCTCGGCACGAAACTCGACCAAGCAATGATAGACACTGCACAAGAACTCGGTCACGAAAAATTCTTGCTGCACTATAATTTTCCACCGTTCTCGGTAGGCGAAGCACGCCCGTCGCGCGGTCCGGGACGTAGAGAAGTCGGTCACGCCAACCTTGCGGGACGCTCTCTCAAAAAATTGATGCCGTCAGATTTTCCATATACCATTCGTTTGGTATCCGATATTTTGGAGTCCAACGGCTCGTCTTCGATGGCGACCGTTTGCGCAGGCTCGATGGCGTTGATGGACGGCGGCGTTCCACTTCGTGCTGCTGTTTCGGGTATCGCAATGGGTTTGATTTCCGAAGCGGGAAAAAATGCTATACTTTCAGATATTCTCGGCGATGAAGATGCACTCGGCGATATGGATTTCAAAATCACAGGTACCGAAAAAGGCATCTGTGGCTGCCAAATGGACATCAAAGTAGATGGAATGCCCTACGAATTGCTCGAGCAAGCACTCGAACAAGCACGTCGCGGACGAATCCATATTTTGGGGAAAATGGCGGAAACCATACCTGCACCAGAAACTGACCTCAAACCGCACGCACCACGAATCGTGGAAGTGATAATCGAAAAAAGCTACATCGGTGCTGTCATCGGACCCGGCGGAAGTATTATTCAAGAAATCCAACGCGAAACAGGTACGACCATCAACATCACAGAAGTCGAAGACAAAGGACACGTCAATATTTTTGGTACCAGCAAAGCCGCACTCGACGCAGCTTTGGCGCGCGTCAATGCCATTACATTTACCCCGACAGTCGGCGAAATCTATACCGCTCGCGTAGCTTCAATCCAGCCCTACGGCGCATTTGTGGATTTTGCAGGAAAAAGTGGCTTGCTCCACGTTTCTGAAATCTCTCACTCACGGATAGAAAGAGTAGAGGACGCACTCAGAGAAGGCGACGAAATCAAAGTAATGCTCGTAGAAATAGACAAAAAAACAGGCAAAATGCGTCTATCTCGCAAAGCCACTTTGCCTCCACCAGAGGAAGGCGAAGGTCGCGAAAACGGCGGCGGCAACCGTGAAGGCGGCGGCTACAACCGTGAAAATCGCGGCGGTGGCGGCGGCAACCGCGAAGGCGGTGGTGGCGGCTACAATCGTGGCGGTGGCGGCGGCGACCGCAGAGATGACCGTCGCGGCGGCGATGACCGTCCGCCAAGACGTGACTACCGATAGAAATACAAAAAAAAGTCGCTACCAAAATTTTGGTAGCGACTTTTTTTTTGTTCGTTAATTATTTTTCCCAACGCAGCAGGAACGCGTCTAAAATAAACTACTTATTTTTTCCTCATTCCTAATAAAAGTCGGATTCAAAAAACAAATTTTTGAAATTTTTTAGTCGAAAAAGCTATTTTTTCTGCCGTAATCTTGCACTTTGAAAAGCAAAATCGTAACTTTGCGTTTTTTGTTCAAATAAATTATTTCCCTGCATTTTCTCTGGAATGAAGAAAAAATAAGGTACTTAATTTTTCAAATAAATTCAAACAATAACAAGGCATTTTTGAGGCGCAACGCAGCGCGTTGTAACGAAAAAAATAACGCAGTGATTGTTTGTAATTTAGCAGAAAAAATGAGTAGTCTATTTTAGACACATTCTTATACCAAATTTAAAAGATTTTTATGCCAATCGCCTCTGAAATTGCCGCCAAATTATTGGAAATAAAAGCCATCAAACTCAATACCAAAACGCCCTTTACTTGGGCTTCTGGCTTACTTTCGCCTATTTATTGCGACAATCGCATTATCCTCTCTCACCCCAAAGTAAGAGATTTGGTGAAGAAAAGATTGGTCGAAAAGTCGGCGGAGTTCGATGATATTGATGCAATCGCAGGGGTGGCTATGGCGGGAATTCCTCACGGAATGATGCTCGCCGACGCACTTGGCTTGCCTTTTGCTTATGTTAGAAATAAACCCAAAGAACACGGGCGGCAAAATCTCATCGAAGGCGAGCTTCACGCAGGGCAAAACGTCCTGATAGTAGAAGATTTGATTTCGACGGGCGGAAGTTCGCTTCAAGTAGTGGAAGCGGTGCAAGCTGCGGGCTGCAATATTGCGGGCATTTTGGCGATATTTACTTACGGATTCGAGTCTTCGACGACGCTTTTTGAAAAAGGGCAATATCGCCTCAAAACATTGACCAACTACGATGCTTTGATAGTAGAAGCCGTCCGAAATGGCTACGTTTCTGCCGCCGAAACCGAAGTATTGCAGGCGTGGCGCAAGCACCCTGAACGATTCGGAAACGAATAATGTGACCGAAATATTAAAAATTTTTAACTAAAAAATATACATTCGTTTATGACGATAATCAACGAACAATCGGAAGTTTTTCTAAAAAAATACATCAACAACGCCTCGCCAACAGGCTTTGAAGCCGAAGGACAAAAAATTTGGCTCGAATATATCAAGCCATTCGTCCACGAGCGACACATAGACAACTACGGGACGGCTTACGGTATCATCAATCCCGACAAACCGTTTCGGGTCGTGATAGAAGGACACGCAGACGAAATTTCGTGGTTCGTCAATCACATCAGCGACGACGGGTTCATCAATGTCATTCGCAATGGCGGCTCCGACCACTACATTGCGCCCGCCAAGCGAGTCAATATTCATACCAAAAAAGGTATCGTGAAAGGGGTTTTTGGCTTTCCAGCTATCCACTTGCGCAAAGGAAAAGACGAGCAATTCAAACCCGCTTTGGACAATATTTTTATCGATATTGGGGCAAAAACCAAAGCCGAAATCCTCGAAATGGGCGTTCACGTCGGCTGTGTGATTACGTTTGAGGACGAGTTTACGGTACTCAACGACCGATATTACTGCGGTCGCGCACTCGACAATCGCATGGGCGGATTTTGCATAGCCGAAGTAGCGAGGCTGCTCCACGAAAACAAAATTGAGTTGCCATTTTCGCTCTATATCGTCAATTCGGTGCAAGAAGAAATTGGTTTGCGCGGTGCCGAAATGATTACGCAAACTATCCGTCCGCACGTCGCTATAGTCACCGATGTCACCCACGACACGCACACGCCGATGATAACTGCGAAGACCGAAGGCGATGTAAAATGCGGCTTGGGACCTTCGCTGACCTACGGACCGGCAGTGCATAACAAACTTTTGAACCTGATCATAGAGGCTGCCGAAGCCAACGAAATACCGTTTCAGCGTGAGGCAAGTTCTCGCTCGACGGGTACGGACACCGATGCGTTTGCGTACTCCAACGGCGGTGTTCCGTCGGCATTGATTTCGTTGCCGTTGCGTTATATGCACACGACGGTCGAGATGGCGGAAAAAGTAGATGTCGCCAACGTCATTCGCTTGATTTACGAATCGCTGCTCAAAATCGAAGCCAATCACAATTTCAAATATTTTGAGATTGAGTAAAAATAAAGCCTACCAAACAGACGTTTGGTAGGCTTTATTCTGGTAAGTTACCAACACCTTGAAGGTGTCAGTAACTTCGGCTAGTATTTATTACCGCATCTCGTTGTTTGTCTTTGTAAATAAATTCACGTTGATAAGGTGGTCTAATATCTAATTTGCCGTCAAAACCAACAACACCTTTTTCGACTTTGTCTTCAAAGCCCTCCGATAATTCTTGTATTGTGATTTCTTTGAGTTCTATGTTCATATCTATTTTTTCTTAGCTTTATTGAGTATTTTTTCTATTGCTTTTTGCTCTGTTTCGTCCTCGTCTATTGCTTCTCTTTTTTTTCTTATATCATCAAAGTCGTGGTATATTCTGCTTGCTTTTGTTTCCATTTGTATTTTGCTCACTTTACCAGCACCTTCTAATATTGGTTTTTTGCTAAATGCCAGTAAATTGTCTGTTTCAGATTTCCAGTAGTCAAGTGTAAGAATCTCTTCATTTTGTATTCTTAATTCAGCCGTGTCTAAAAATAAAGATACCAGTCTATTTAGTGTATCTATTTCCTTTTCTGTTAAATAATTTTTGGCTATAAAAACATCTTCTTTTCTTACTCTACTTCCTTTAAAAGTAGTTAAACCCATATTTAGCACTTTGGCATCGGCACGGTTGGTAATAAGTTCAGCAGCAGTTTGTTTTGTTACGGCATAAAGCAGTTTGTTTTGTACAAAAGCAAAAAAATGTTCGGTTTCTATTGTTGTAGAATCATAATCGTCGCTTAATTTGAATAAATCTTTTATTTTTTGGTAAAATCGTTTTTCACTTGCACGAATTTCTCTAATTCTATGCAATAACTCATCAAAATAATCTTTACCAAAAGTTTTACCCTGTTTCAATCGCTCGTCATCTAAAATAAAGCCTTTTATTATAAATTCTTTCAGCGTGTTGGTTGCCCAAATCCGAAATGCAGTGGCTTGCTTACTATTTACCCTGTATCCTACTGCAATTACTGCATCTAAAGAATAAAAATCAATATATTCAGAAACTTCTCCCCTAAAGCCTCTATTTACGACTGTTTCCATTTTGGAAATAGTCGTATCCTCGGTTAACTCTCCTTCAGAATATATGTTTTTTAAATGTTTACTTATGGCTGGAACTTCAACACCAAAAAGCGTAGCCATTGCCTTTTGCGTAAGCCAAAAAGTTTCGCCCACAAACCGAACGCTTACGTTAATGTTACCTTGTGACGTGGTGTAAAATAGAATTTGGCTTTCTTGGATCATGGTCGCTCGTGCTTAACTAAATTTATGATACTCTTTACAAATTCTTTAACTATGAGTTCTGTGTTCATTTTTTCTTGTGCTTTATTAGAATTCTTGCATAGATACTCGAATATAATTCTCCCGTTTCAGCATTTTTGAAACTTGGGGATTTGTCTGTTAATGGATTATATTTTCTGTACAAAGTGCCTTTTGCATTCATTGTAAATTTACCTGTCGGTAAACCATTCTTGTCTAAAAGTTCCATTTTTTTATTACAGTTAAAATCAATTGAGCCGACAATTCCCAAAGCAATAATCTCAAATTGGTCAGGACTGAATTTATCTAAAAATGTAATCGGAACGCCCATAACGCCGTTAAAATCCATCGGAATTGATTTTGTAACATCAACATTTATAGCATCGTAATTATCGTAAGTTGGATATTCTTCTGGTGAGTAGTTTTTGTAAAGTATCAAATCTTCGTGTCGCTTGTTTATATCAAGGTTTGTAAACCAATGAACTCCCGAAACTCTTATCATTCCTTCTTTGTGATTTCCTGCTGTTGCATAATCTTCATATCGAGTATTAATAAAATGTCCTGCACCACCTGTAAATCCATAGCCTAACCAAATTTTGTTTTCTTTGATTAGTTTAAATATATCTTTGTAAGTAATTGCGTTTTGATGTCCAACAATTATAAACTTCTTATCGTATTCAACTAATTGAGCTACATACTCTCTAAATAATGAAAACGGTGGATTTGTTACAACAATGTCGGCTTCTTTTAAAAGTTCAATACATTCTTTGCTTCTAAAATCGCCATCGCTTTTTAAATGTTTAATTCCAATTTCTTCGGGATTGGGTACGTTGTCGCCATTTTTATCGCCATCATATTCTAAATAAATAGCTCGTTCAGAAGCGTTTTGGCTGAATAAGTCCATATCTTGACTTTTGTAGCAAGTGGCAATTAATTTTTTAAGTCCAAATTTTTCAAAGTTGTAAGAAAAAAAATGAAAGAAGTTGCTAACTCTTGGGTCATCACAGTTGCATAAAACAACCTTGTTTTTAAAGTGTTGTTTGTAATGTTTCAATTCACGTTCAATGTCCGAAAGTTGAGTGTAAAACTCATCTTTCTTATTTGTTTTTGCTTCTTTTAATAGCGAATTTTAAGATTTTTTTGCCATTAGTTTTTTATCAATTAGTTAGATTGCGAATTTACGATTTTTATTTCTGTTATTTGTCGGATTGTCTGTCTATGTGGGGTGTCGGTAAAATAGCAGCTATCTAAAAAAGTATCGATAACTTCAGCTCGTCTAAAAAAAATTAAATTATACGTTGTATGTAGTCTTTTTTAATTGAATTTCGGAGCTGCGTTGGGGACGCTGACGGGACCGCCGCCGACTTTTTCACCATTTTTGTAGTCATAATCCATCGTCATAGTGCCTTCTTCCGTAAAAAACTGGTATTTTCCGTCCTGCACGCCGTTTTTGTAGTATGCAATCGTTTGTATTTTACTGTTGAGGTAGAATTTTTTGTACACTCCGTTCAGCTTACCGTCCGAGTAAGGCATATCTTCCATGACTTGCGCATAGCGAAACTTCAGGACGGAGCCGTTGAGTTTGCCGTCCTTGTAGAAGCCACGAGTTTCAAGTTGCCCTTTGTCGTTGTACTCCAAAAAGATTCCGACAAGATTTCCGTCCACATAAGTGAGCAATTTTTTCGGCATTCCCGACGGATAATAGACTATCCAAGAACCCACTTTTTTGCCATTCTGAACGTATCCGTCCTCCACTACAAAGCTGCTGGTGGAGTCTTTTTTGGTCGCTTTTTGGATATTCCCACTGTAATTGCTGACCTCAAAGCCTGCCAAATCAGGATTTTGGCTTGAAGAACTGCCACCGTTGCACGAAAATATGGCGAAAGAAAGCGCGGCAAAACCACTAAAAATAAAAAATTTATAACTCATAATTTGTTTTTTTAGAAATGAAGAAAAAGTAAGGTAGTTTATTTCAAACGCGTTTTTTAGAGGCATTTCCAATTTTTTGTTTAACGAAAAATAAAGCGATTGAGTTGCAGGAAAGAATGATTTTTTTGACAATCTCTTGGAGTATTGTCGAGCGCAATCGGTGACTGAAAGTAAAAAAACAGAATAAAACTGCAACAAAATGATAAAAACTGCGTAAAAACGAATTGCTACGTTAATTTTAAATCCGAAGTAATGCAGAATTGAAAAAATCTGCTATCTTTGCGAAAATTTTTTAAGAACATATAAAGAAAATGGCAAAAAGAATATTTCAGACCAACCGCTTTAATAAGGTTGCGCAACAACAACAAGACACTCAAAATATGAACCAAGAAAACGCCATCGAAGAAGGCGAAGAAACTTTGGTGGATATTGCGCAGGTCAGAAATCAAGCGTCGAGCTTTTTTGAACATTACCAAAAGCCAATTTTGGGCGTTTTGATTGGTGCGGCGGTCATCTTTGGTGCTTGGTATGCGTACAAAAATCTGTACGTCGGACCGCGCCAAAAACGTGCTGTGGAGCAGATGTATCAGGCAGAACAGCAATTTGAAAAAGACTCTTTCGCGTTGGCACTCACCAATCCGGGCGGTGGATTCAGCGGGTTTTTAGATATTATCAGCAGCTACAGTGGCACTCCGGCAGCCAATATGGCGAAGTATTATGCGGGTGTTTCCTACCTCAATTTGGGACAATTTGAGAACGCAACGAAATATTTAGGAGAATTTTCGGCTTCTGGTGACGTGGCTCCCATCATGAAAAACGGCGCACTCGGCGACGCTTATTCTGAACTCAATAAAATGGACGAGGCGATGAGCTACTACAAAAAAGCTGTTTCCTCTGGCGACCACGAACTTTTGACAGCTTATTATCTGAAAAAAGTAGCGATGTTGAGCGAAAAAAGTGGAGATTTTGCTGGCGCAAAAGAAGCCTATCAGACTTTGAAAGAAAAATATTCTCGCTCCCCAGACGGTCGCGATGCAGATAAGTTTTTGGAAAGAATCTCTGCGAAAGTAAAGTAATATTTAGCGGTGACTGACCAAAAAAATATTAAAAAGGAACTCAATGAAAATTCATTGAGTTCCTTTTTTTGTTTCACAGAATAATTTTCACAGAGTAATTTTTTTTTTACAAAAAATATTACAACTAATTGGTTAACAATTAGTTGTGCAACTAAAACCCAATTACTAAAAGCAAAAACTCCCTTAACTATTTATTTTTCAGGTGTTTGAGCATATCATCGGTCATAGATTTTAGGTCGAATTTTGCGTTCCAACCCCAATCGTTTCGAGCCGCCGAGTCGTCAATGCTGCTCGTCCAAGAGTCGGCGATGGCTTGCCGAAAGTCAGGTTGGTAGCTAATTTGAAAGTCAGGTTGATGTGTTTTGATAGCTTCAAAAACATCTTTGGGCGCAAAACTCATACCCGCTAAATTATAGCTGGTTCGGATTTTTATTTTTGCTGCGTCAGCGTCCATGATTTCCAAAGTAGCCCGAATCGCGTCGTCCATATAAATCATCGGTAAGCGAGTGGTGGCGTTCAAAAAACAAGAAAAAATTTCATTTTTCAACGCTTTGTGATAAATTTCGACCGCATAATCGGTCGTGCCGCCGCCCGGAAGCGTTTGATGCCCAATAATGCCGGGATAGCGCAGGGAGCGAACATCTAAACCGTATTTTAAAAAATAATAATTGCACCAATTTTCACCCGCCACTTTGCTAATCCCATAGACAGTTTCTGGACAACAAATCTCATTTTGTGACGTGTGTTCTTTGGCTGCATTGCGCCCAAAGACGGCAATCGAACTCGGAAAAAATACTTTTTTTACGCCATATTCTTTTGCCGTATTCAGCACATTGAACAGTCCGCTCATGTTAATATCCCAAGTGCCGACGGGGTCAGCTTCGCCTTTTGCGGAAAGAATCGCCGCCAGATGATAGATTTGCGTTATGCTGTGCTTCTTCACAATCTCTACCAACTGATACGCATCAAGAATATTGACCAATGCAAAATGTTGATTATCAGTAAGTTGCCGAATATCTGTCGCGATTACATTTTCATTTCCGTATCGCGCTCGCAAGGCAAGCGTGAGTACAGAGCCGATTTGACCGTTTGCGCCAGTGACTAAAATTTTTTCTTGTTGCACTATTTTTAGATTTTATTTGATGCTCAAAAATTTGGTATTTTATCCAAAAATATAAAAGTTTTTTTGTCGTAATCCATCTCACAAATATAATTTTTTAAGCCATTTGTGACAATTAAAAACTGGACTTGAAGCGGTAAATTGTACCGCGCAATTTGCTCAAAAACGGCTTGATTGATGTCAATATTCGGAGCTTTGCACTCTACCAACCAAACAGGGCGAAAAGACGAGTCATAAATCAAAATATCGCAACGTTTTTGTAACCCATTGACTATCAGCTGTTTTTCAACTCGTACCTTGTTGGGATTACAATTTTTTTCGTAAAGTAAATACTGTAAAAATAACTGCCGCACGCTTTCTTCTGGCTGCCAAGCCACAAATTTTTTGCGAACGGGGTCAAAAACTTGCTGTTTTCCTGTTTTTTCGTCGCGCCGAAGTTTCAATTTCGATTGATGTGCAAAAAAATCTATTTCGATATTCATTCTTCATAAATTAATTTTTTATTCATTTCGTGCGGCAAAGTTCCAAAAAATCCCAACTTTATTTCCGCCATTTTTCGTCCTGCTTGCAACTTTTGCGACAGATTTTTTCCGTCCAACCAAGCCGTCAGATAGCCACTCCAAAACGCATCGCCAGCCCCCGTCGTATCCTTCACTTCTACGGGTCGAGCAGGCAAAAAAAGTCGCTCCGTTGCCGTCGCCGCCCAACAACCATCGCCGCCCAGCGTGACGCAAACTTCGCGTGCGCCGAGAGCCAAAAAATGCTCAAGCGCAGCCTCTGCATCTAACAATTTCGAGCCGTAAAGCCGCTCCCAATCCACTTCACTCACTTTTACCATAGCTCCCAAGCGGCAATAATCGGCGACCAGAGCGCGTGCTTCGTCTGTGTTTTGCCAAATTTTTTGTGCATAATTGGCATCAATACTCAACTGGCAGCGCAGCGCAGCAGCGCGGCGAGCGGCATTAAGAATAGAACTTTGGGCAGGCTCGTGGCTCAAAGCAAAGCAAGTGGTGTGAAAAATTTTTACTTGTTTGAGCAGTTCGTCGGGCAAATGTTCGGGCAGCAACTGACAATCCGCACCCCGATAGGCTTCAAAATTGGAAACCGTTTTCGAGCGCGTAACAAGAATCAAAGTCGTCGGCGCAGAAACTCGGTTAAGATACTGACAATCAACGTTTTGTGATGCTACAAAGTCGTACAGGTACGTTCCCATATCGTCGTTGCCTACGTTGGCGACCAAGCTGGTTTGGTTGCCAAGCCGCGCCATATTCATACACAAGTTGGCGGGACTGCCGCCCGGAATCCGACGAAAAGTGCTTATATCCGATAAGTTTTCAGCAAAATTTTCACTTATCATATCCACCAATAATTCGCCTGCGCACACAATATCATATTTTTTATTTTGCATTTCGTTATATTATTTGGTAAAAATTAAGCAATAGTACTGTTGGATACATTCTTAATACTTTTATTGGCGTATGAAGGATAGTTGGCACAAAAATAAAAAGTGTATTTTTTACACTAAATAAAAATGCAGTCCATTATCTTTGAGCGTCCAAAGTATAAAAAATCATTCAAATTATGACTGAAAATAAGGTAGAAAATCCAGAAATTATTGAAAAAATCCTCGAAGTGGAGAAAATTATGGTCGAAAAGCCCAAACTTATTTCGGTCACGGAGGTCAAAGGCTTCGACCGCTACGACGATGTTTTTCAAGAGTTTACGCCATCGCAAATTGTTCGCTTTGAGAAAAAAAATGACTTTTTTTATTTTTATTCGGAAAATAAAATTGCGCTTGAAATTGTTTTCTTCGATGCAAAAATTGTTCGTTTTCGCTACGCAATGCGGAGTATTTTTGAGCCGTATTTCAGTTATGCGGTTGTAGAGAAAGCTATTGAAAAAGTATTTTCGCCGACTTTTTCCGAAGAAGATGATATATTTTTACTCAACACTAATTCTATAAGCTGTCACATTGAGAAGAAAAATTTACAAATAAAAATTTTTGACGACCAAAATCAGCTTATTTCGGAAGATGCTGCGCCGTTCTATGCTCGCAGCACGATTATGAAAGGTACGACCGACGTGAGAATTAGTAAAAAAATCAGTCACAATGAACGATTTTTTGGCTTGGGCGATAAGTCCTGCGCATTGGATTTGCGCGGACAAAAGCTGCAAAATTGGAACTCCGATGCTTTTGCTTTCGGTAAAAAATCTGACCCTTTGTATCGAAGTATTCCATTTTTTTATGGGCTGAAAGATGAAATTTGTTACGGTATTTTTTTAGATAACAGCTTTCGTTCACATTTTGATTTTGATTCGGCGGAGCAGAACGAACTTACTTTTTCTGCCGACGGCGGTGAGATGTGTTACTACTTTCTCGCGGGAAAAGAACTTTTAGAAGTCGCCAAAAACTATATTTACCTCACTGGAAAGCCCGAAATGCCTCCCATCTGGTCGCTCGGTTTTCATCAATGCAGGTGGAGTTATTTTCCCGACGAGCGGGTTTTGGAGCTTGCCAAAGAGTTTCGCCAACGGCAAATTCCGTGTGACGCTATCTATTTGGATATTGATTATATGGACGACTATCGGTGTTTTACTTGGGACAAAAAATATTTTCCGAATCCTAAACAGTTGATATTCAGTTTGTTAGAGATAGGTTTTCAGACTGTCGTGATGATAGATCCTGGCATAAAAGCCGACGAAAATTATTTTGTGTTTCAGGACGGACTTGAAAAAGATGTTTTTTGTAGGCGTACGAATGGCGAATTATTGATGGCTCCTGTGTGGCCCTCCGACTGTGTTTTTCCTGACTTTACGAATCCCAAAGCGCGGACTTGGTGGGGCGAGTTTTATTGCGAACTTTACGATGTGGAGGGCATCTCGGGTTTTTGGAACGATATGAACGAGCCAGCAGTTTTTAAGGTCAATAATTTGACTTTTTCTGACGAAATATTGCACGATTGTGACGGTCATCAAACCAATCATGCGAAGGCGCACAACATCTACGGCATGATGATGAGCCGCGCAACGATAGAAGGTTTGAAGAAAATTAAGCCTCAAAAACGTCCATTTTTGCTTACTCGCGCCTCGTTTGCGGGAGGGCAACGGTACGCCGCCGTCTGGACAGGCGATAATGTGGCGGATTGGGAAAATCTGCGTTTGGCAAACATTCAGTGCCAGCGTTTGAGCATCTCGGGCTACTCGTTTGTGGGGACAGATATTGGAGGTTTTGTGAATATGCCAAGCGGTGAACTCTTTATTCGCTGGCTTCAATTAGGAATTTTTCACCCTCTTTTTAGGATTCATTCGATGGGCAATCACTCGGACGGTAGCTCCGAAGTAGAAGAATCGGAAGTCGAAGCTGCCGCCGCTCTCGACCGACTCGACCGCGAGCCGTGGGCATTTGGAGAGCCTTTTACGAGTATCGCAAAGGCAACTATCGAACTTCGCTACCGACTGCTGCCATATCTTTACACCGCCCTTCGAGCCTATACGACGGAGGGCGTTCCTGTGATAAAAAGTTTAAATTTTTGTTACTTTCGTGACAAAAATATTTTTAGTCACGAAAATGCTTTTATTTTTGGAAAAAATATTTTAGTTAGTCCGGTTCTCCTCGAAGCTCAAACCACCCAAACTCAATATTTACCGAAAGGAAATTGGTTTTATTTTTGGACTGGAAAGTTGTATTCGGGAGGTGCGGAAATAACTTTTCCTACTCCTTTGGCTCAAATTCCGTTTTTCGTACAAGCGGGAACGGTGCTGCCTTTGTATCCTATCCAGCAATTTACGAACGAGAAACCTATCGAAGAATTGACGCTGCACGTTTATTTTGAAGAAGGAGAGCATCGGAGCGAACTCTACGAAGACGCGGGCGAAGGCTACGGTTATTTGGAAGAAGATTTTAGCGAAAAAACATTTGTCGTGCGTGGAGCGATTAAAAAAATCTCACTCTCGCAGCAAAAAGTAGGGCAGCGAAAAGATGATTATCAGCGATGCAGGATTGTTTTTTATGGTATTCCGTTCCGTCCGACGCGCGCAGTTGCCGACCAAACCGAAGTCGATTTTTTTGCTTCCAGCATTAATTCCACTGTTTTTACAGTTTTGGTCGAACACGGATTCGGGGAATTAATTTTGGAATAAAATTCGCAGTATTATTTTTTGAGGTGTCACCAAATAAATAAAAAAAGCAATTTTTTACTTCAAGTAAAAAATTGCTTTTTTTATTTTCGAAAGAGCGACGATTATTTTTTGACGATGCGCTCGGATATTTGCTGCTGATTGATTTCAAAATTAACAAAATAAATACCTGCGGCTAACTTTTGAAGGTCAAGCTGTGTGGTATTAGTTCCTTTATTAGCTGAAATAATTTGCGGCGCAACGACCGTTTCACCGACTGCATTGACTACCGATATTTTGGCTTCGGCGGCTTGGGTGGTCGTAAAGCTGACCGTCACAAAATCAACGACTGGATTAGGCGCAAGCTCGAAAGTTGCTATGGATTGCTCCAAGCGAGCGGTGCGAATAGGCGAATATTTGAAAGTTCCGTCTTTGTCTATGCTTTTTAGGCGATAGTAAATTTCGCCACCGAACCATACGTTAGTGTCCTCAAAGTCGTAGCTGCTTCCCGTGCCTTCTTTTCCTTTGGAAGTGAGATTGGTAATTTTTTCAAAATCTTTTCCGTTGGCGGAACGCTCCAAATCGAAACCTGACATATTGGTTTCGTTGGCGGTCGTCCAGTTGATTCGGACGGATTTTTTGGAGCTATTTACCTGAAAATTAATGATTTCTGTGGGCAGTGGAGTTTGCGTTCCTTGCACCCAGATCGAGTAGCTGTGCGGCGGGACTTCCATATAAATCTGATTGCTGCCGTTCACGAGTGCGAATGGAAAGTTGGAGCGTCCCAAAATATCCGTGAACCGCGTGCCTGTGGTTGCGCCTCCAAACGTACCCGAAGTGTTGATGGCGTGATCCACTTTCAGGGTATTTCCAGAAAAATTGATAGCGACTACCACACTTCTGCCCGCAGCATTGCCCGTGAGTTGGAACACCAACGAGCGGTCGGAGCTTCCCGAAATAAAGTTGCTTGAGTAACCAGTTCCGAGTTTATTTAGATAATCTGTGCCTGTGGAACCGCAAATATAAAGATTGTGCGCCTGAATAAGTTGGTCAATTTGTGGCTTCAATACCACAGCTGGCGGATAGTTGACATTCGGACGAATACCATAGTAATCGGAGTAAAATACAGTTGGTACGCCTACTTTGTTGTTGGAAAGTATGTAAGCGTAGGCTTGCGGTACGTCGTTGTAAACGGGTTGGAAGGCATCGCGAAAGTCGTGATTGTTTACAAATGTGACGCTGTTGAACCCACTTCCACCTGCTGCATCTACTACTCCAGAGTTGAAGATATTGCGAGCATCCGAGCCGTTGTCACAGGTATTTTTGAGTGCTTCGCGAAGGGCAAAGTCAAAAATACGAACTTTTACTGCCGAAGAAGTAGCGGAGTTCATGCCCGCATAAACGTTATCCACCCAACCCTTCAAGATGCTCGCATTAGAATCGAACCATTCGCCGACTACCATTCCCGGATTGTAGCCCGCAGCATTCATATTTTCCAACATACGTCGGACGTATTGTGGCGTGAAGTGCTTCACAGCGTCCATTCGCAAGCCACGAACTCCTACGTTGGTCCACATCCACTTCGTAAAGTTATTAAGTTCCGTTTCTGTGGCGGTGCTAAATTGGTCGTAATCGTAGAAGAAATACATTCCGTCCCAGTCGCCACTCAACGTTTGGGTAGTAGCATTAGCGGTGCTGGGTTTGAAGTTTTCAAAGTTCATATTTCCCATTCCGCTCGGCATCACAGAAGCTGAAAAGTTAGTATAGGTTTGATATTTTATTTCATTCACGATGTCGGCACTGCGTGACGCATTCCAGAGTCCATAAATGCGGTGGTCAGAATAATCGCCTCCGCTATTGCTCAAAAATATGAACATCGTGTCGCCAGCGGGATTAAAATTGGCTGCGGTAAGCGTTATTTTATACTCATCGGCACCACAGCCGCCGCCCGTTTCGACGTTGGCTATGAAGTTTCTGCCCAAAGTTGCGATACAAGAATTTTGTCCACAATCGCCGCCGCCGTTGCCACCTGCTTGACCTTCGCCTTCGCTACCGTCTGGTAATGACTGCCAACCTGTTGTGTTGGTCTGCGCGTAAAAAGTATAGGGTTTGCCGTTGAACTGTGCATCGTTGGTTTTAGAACTAACCTTTATGTAATAATCGCCTGCGCCGTTTCCGGTCGCGCCTCCGATAGGAAGGATACAGCGAAAACGGTCAGATGGATAAGGAGATTTGGAGGCATTGTAGTAAGTAGTGATGTAGTTTTTTACTGCCGGATTGACTTCTGGCGCGCCGCCGTCGCGGTGATTATAGACCATGTCTGCTACTGACTTTACGCCCGCAGCGTTGAGCGCAGCGATAACGCTGTTTACTTGAGCGCGGGTGCCGAAGCGAGTCTGCCCGTAATCTCCTAAATCGTATAAGTCTTTGGGGTCATAGCCACTGCTGTTGATGCCGCTGCTGCCTTTTGAAAGTGGTGGAAGCCAGACGTATTTGAAGCCAGATGCGCCGATGTCTGCGGCTTTCGATTGTAGGGTAGTGACCCAGTTGATAGGATAATCCCAGTACCAACCTTGCATCATAAAGTCGCACTGCGCAGTCAAAGTTTGCGAGAAAGAATAAATAAATAGAAGGGCAAAAAGTAATTTTTTGGCGCGGAATTGGCGTAAAAACGCAGAATTTAACATGAGCTTTTGTTGTTTATAATTTTCAATAAATGTCACGAATTTTAAAAGATTTACAAAAATAATAATAATTTTTGAATCTGAATAATTTTTAACATATTTTTTTTTATAAAGTTCCTTTTACTTCAGTTTTGCGAACAAATTCTGTAGATATGCGTCCAATTTAGTAGTTTTTATTTTTTTG
>JAYWGG010000005.1:0-10443 GCA_043778415.1 Saprospiraceae bacterium | reverse complement strand
GCGTCCAAAATAAGTTACTGTATTCTGACTTGTCTTTTGAGCCAAAACTGCGTTAGATTTTCGTTACGATGCACGGCACCGCGCCTCAAATCTGCCTTGTTTTGACCCAAAATTCTGCGTCACAATATTCAGTACCTTATTTTCGCTTCATTCCTAATCGGCTCAATATTTTACGCAGATATTTTTTATTTCGGTAAAAAAACGGAGTGCTTCGAGTCCGCCTTCTCTGCCCATTCCTGACTGCTTGCTGCCTCCGAAAGGTGTCCGCAAGTCCCGCAACATCCAGCAATTTACCCAAACGATGCCGAACTCCAACGCTGCCGAAAGGCGGTGGCTGCGTCCCAAATGTTGCGTCCAAACACTTGCTGCCAATCCGTAATTTGTTCCGTTGGCGAGTCGGAGTGCGTCGGCTTCGGTGTCAAAAGGTGCGATGCTCACGACTGGACCGAATATTTCTTCTTGATTGCTGCGACAGCCGAGCGGTAAGCCTTCAAAGACCGTCGGCTCTAAAAAATATCCGCCACTCGACGGGATTATTTTGCCGCCGCAAAGCAATTTTCCGCCTTCCGTCTGCGCCAAATCTATATAATTTTTTACTTTTTGTAAATGTGCCAACGAAACAACCGCGCCCAAATCCGTTTCTTCGGAGTATGGATTTCCGGTTTTCAATTTTTTTACGCGCTCTACGAAAGCGTTTTTGAAGGCTTCGTAAATCGGTTTTTCTACATAGATTCGAGAGGCGCAAAGACAGATTTGACCGTTGTTGGAAAATGATGCGCGGACGATTTCGGCTACCGTTTTTTCAAAATCGCAGTCCGCAAAAATAAGTGCTGGATTTTTTCCACCCAACTCCAACGACAATTTTTTGAACAGTGGTGCGGCAGTGACTGCCAAGTGTCGCCCTGTTGCGGTGCCGCCCGTGAACGATATTGCTTTGATGTCGATATGTTCGATGATGGATTGCCCAACTTTGCTGCCCAAACCGTGTAAAATGTTGAGGACTCCGGCTGGCAAGTTGGCTTCGATACAGACTTCGGACAGCAAAAACGCCGTCATAGGAGTCAGTTCGGAGGGTTTGGCGACCACGCAGTTGCCTGCGGCGAGCGCGGGCGCAATTTTCCACGAAAAAAGATAGAGCGGCAAGTTCCACGGCGAGATACAGCCGACGACTCCGATGGGCTGGCGAAGTGTCACGTTTAGTGCTTTTTCAGCTTCCATAAAATGCGATTCGGACGAAAAATGCAAAATAGCGGTCGCAAAAAAGCGAAAATTTGTGACCGCACGCGGAATATCTACCGTCCGCGCCACCGAGATGGGTTTGCCAGAATCCATGCTTTCGGCGTGTGCAAATTCTTCCAAACGTGCTTCGATGCCGTCGGCGATTTTATTCAAAAAATTACTTCGCGCCTGCGCGCCGATGCTCGTCCACATCGGAAAAGCGGCTTGCGCAGCTTCGACTGCTTTTTGCACGTCGCGGTGGTCGGAGTCAGGAATTTGGGAATAAATTTGTCCAGTCGCTGGCTCGAAATTGTCCAAGTAAACGTCCGATTGGGGAGGGCAAAGCTGTCCGCACAAATAATTTTTCAGATATTTCATTGGGCGGGTTTTAGGTTAGAGCGTCCCGTTTGATTCGCCGTAGATGACTGCCAAAAGCGTCTGTCCGACGGCGCGCAGCGTGCGGGCATCAATGACGCTCATGTTGTCGCCGTGCGTGTGGTGGTGTTGCGGAAAAAGTTTATTGCCGTTGTTGGCGGGCAGATTGATGATGTCGAGCATCGGGATTTTTGCCAAAGTATTGACAAAATAGTGGTCATCGGTGAAAGTCGGCGCGGTTTCATCTACAAAATAATTTCCGTTGCCGATGTTTTGGGCAGTTTTCCAGACTTTGTTCATCGCTTCGGAGGCGTAGCGCATCGAAACGCCGTCTTTCGGAAATCGTGCGTCTTTGCCGCCCACCATGTCAAGCAAAATACCATATTTGGGGCTGTAGCCCGCCGTGTGGAGGTTTTTTGACCAATATTGCGACCCAAGACACCAAGTTAGGTTGCTTTCGTCGTTGTTTTGTCCGTTGTCTTCGGCATCAAAAAGGATTAAATCTACTCCGATTTCATTCGGATTTTGTCCTAATAATCGCGCGATTTCCAACAGTACGGCTACGCCGCTTGCGCCGTCGTCTGCACCCAAAATCGGTTTGTCCTTGTCTTTGGTATCTTCTTCAGCCACTTGGCGGTTGTCCCAATGCGCTGCCAGCAAGATGCGTTCAGGATTTTGGGGATTGTAGCTGGCGATGATATTGGTGGCTTCGTAGTTGGCTTTTTTGTAGTCTGCTGCCTGAAAATTTTGCTCCATCACGCTTGCGCCGTAGGCTTTGAACTTATTGACCAACCACTGACGGCAATTTTTGTGCGCCGCCGAACTCGGCACGCGCGGACCGAAAGCGACTTGTTTTTCGGTGAATGCAAACGCCGAATCCTGCATAAATCGTGGCACAGGGATTTGTTTTTTTGCGACCGTCGGCGGTGCGGTGGGCGTAGTTTGCTTGGGTTTTTCGTCGCTGCCGCAAGCGGTCATCAAGATTATTGCGGCGAGTAAAAGAAGTATTTTGTTCATTGTTAAGATTTGTGTGCGTCGAGTATTTTTACGAATTAAAACATAAAAATTAAATATTTTTACAGAATTATTGGCTATCTAATAAGTAGTTTTTAGTTTTTAATTTTGAGTCATCATAAACTATTGAAAATCAACGAATTATGTCGAATATTAAATGTCATCTATTTAAGTGTAAGGACTTATTTCAAATAATTGATTATGAATTATTGATGCTACTAAAACCAAAAACTACTCATTCTATTCTATCTATAATCAAGATGTTTAACAAGTTTCGGATATTGACGGATTGAGTGGGCAGTTCGTGGTCGGCGGTGGCATTGAAATAGGTATAAATAGTGTCAAATTCGCGGCAAAATTTTTCTTCCGCCGCAGATTCGCTTTCGCCCGAAGCGACCAAACCCAGCATTTCACATTTGATAGTGTACTCGTTTTCTATTTTTTCGATGAGGCAGCGAAGCGGAAATTTGAGAAAGTATGTTTTTTGCTCCACTGCGATTACGTCGGGCGCGAAAGAAAGCGATACTGTTTTGTCGGAATAAGTATCCATTACTTTGTACTTTATTTTTGGCTTTTTGCTGCCACTTTTGGTGGTTTTTCGGATTCTTCCGAAGACGGTTTCCTCCACTGGAAGCTCTTGGAGCATCGGTATTATCTGCGTAGTCAGCGCGTCCCTATTGGTGGCGGACATTCTTTTGACGGCGTAGAGCGACGAAATACTTTGGTCTTCATTGAACTTTACGAAGGCGACAGGGCTTTCGCCGAAGCTGTTGGAAAAATCAAACCAATCTCTCACGATGTCGTTTCTGCGCTGCGAATCTGGGTATAAATCTACCACCGACGAGTAGTCGTTGTTTTTGGAGAGGCTCAACAGCTTCTCGAAACGCTCGCTGACTACTTTTCTTTGCTTGATGAGGTCGCCTGTGATGACGTTCTGCACGCGCGGCGTAAAGACGAACTGTGGCACTGCGCTGCCGTGCCGAAAGCCAGCAAGTTCGATTTTGAAGGCGTTGAGGTCAATGGCGGACGTTTCGCGAATGTCGGCGATGGCGATATTGGTGATTAATTTTTGCAAATTTTTGACAATTTCTATCAAATATTCTACTGGCAGCGTGCTGTATTTGCCAAGCTCCCCGCCGATTTGGATGCTAACGCCTTTCTGAAAATCCACCTTCATAATGTACTATTTTTATATCGAAAAAAATTATATGCGAAAAATAAGAATATTTTATAATAAGCAATAATTATTCCGAAATAAAAAAAAATATTTTAAAAAAGGAACTTTTAGGAACGGACAAAAAACTTATTTTTTCTGCGCTTGCCATCGCCCAATTTTACTCTTTCATCCAAGCTGTACCTTCTTTGCTGTCTTTGAGTTGTATTCGGAGCGCGCCGAGCGTGTCGCGGATTTTATCGCTGGTTGCCCAATCTTTGTTTGCCCGCGACGACTGGCGAATGTCAATAATGAGTTGCATCAGTCCGTCGGTGACGGCGGCGTTGTCGGAGCTGGCTTGGGTTTCGTCGAGCAGACCGAATATTTGGGTCAAAAAATCGGCGGTGGTTTTTTTCCAATGTTCGAGTGCGGAGGCAGAAATATCTTTGACTGCCAAGTGTCCGTCCTTGAGTTTGTTGGCGTAAGAGGCAAGCTCAAAAAATCTCGACAGCGCGCGCGGCGTATTGAAGTCGTCGTTCATATCGTCTGTCGCTTGCTGGAGCAAAGTCTGGATTTGGGCATCTATTTCGGTTGGTTTGTCGTTTTCGGCAGTCAGGTTTTGGACTATTTTACTTGCTTCCATCAGCCGGCGATAGCCTTTTTCGGCGGCTTGGAGCGCGTCGTCGGTGAGGTCGAGCGGGCTTCCGTAGTGCGCTTGGAGCATAAAAAACTTGACGACCATCGGACTGTATCCCTTAGAAATATGCTCGCTGTTGCCCGAAAACAGCTCGGGCGGCATGATATTATTGCCGTCGCTTTTGGACATTTTTTTACTGTTGAGGAGCAACATATTGGCGTGAATCCAGAAGTTGGCGGGTCGGCAGCCGCAAGCTCCAAAACTTTGGGCAATTTCGTTTTCGTGGTGCGGAAATTTTAGGTCGTTGCCGCCGCCGTGAATATCGAAAGTCTTTCCCAAATACTTGCTGCTCATCGCCGAACATTCGAGGTGCCAGCCGGGAAAACCAACCGACCATGCCGAGTTCCAGTGCATCAAGTGTTCGGGAGCGGCTTTTATCCAAATAGCAAAATCGGAGGGGTGATTTTTTTCGCTTTGGTTCTTCAAATCTCGTGTTTCGGAGAGCAAGTCTTCGATGATTCTGCCAGAAAGTTTGCCATATTCGTCGCTACTGTTCGCAAATTTTAGGGTATCGAAATACACGGAGCCGTTTTTGACGTACGCCAAACCGTTGTCGAGAATCGTCTGTATCATCTCGATTTGCTCTGGGATATGACCCGTAGCGTGCGGCTCAATGCTCGGCGGCAAGGTATTGAAAATCTGCATCATGCGCTGAAACCCAACGGTGTATTTTTGGGCGACCTCCATCGGCTCGAGCTGCTCGAGGCGCGCCCGCTTTGCCATTCTGTCCTCCGCGCCCGAATCTACGTCGCCCTCCAAATGCCCTACATCGGTGATGTTGCGGACGTAGCGGACTTTGTAGCCGCAAAAAAGTAAGTACCTGTATATGGTGTCAAAATTGACAAAAGTGCGGCAGTTGCCGAGATGCACGTCATTGTAAACGGTTGGTCCGCAGACATACATACCGACTCGCCCTTCGTGGACGGGTTTGAAAATTTCTTTTTGCCGCGTCAGGCTGTTGTATATTTTTAATTCTTGCATAGTGCTAAAACGTTTTTGGAGTATATTTTTGTTTCAAAATAAGGAACTGTTATTGTTATTTTTGATTTTATTTTTTGAAAAATAAAACGGAATTTTATGCGTACTTAAAATATTCGGTCTGATTTTTTGCGATTACTCTTCATCGTGCGGTGCAGAAAATTCTTTTATTACGTCGGCGTTTTCAAATGAAAAATAATTTTTCTGTATCTTTGTCCGAACATATTTTTTATTCGCAACGCAACTTCACGAATCTTGTATGGAATTAGCGCAACGCAAAGCATTAGAGCCAGAGCAAAAAGCTTTAGAAATTAATTTGGACGACAGTATTTACGGCACTTTTGCCGAAATCGGAGCTGGACAGGAAGTCGCTCGCTATTTTTTTCAGGCAGGCGCGGCGGCAGGCACGATAGCCAAGACGATGTCCGCCTACGACAAAGTTTATTCCGACCAGATTTATGGCGCGGAGCCGAGCGGACGATATGTTTGCGAAAATCGCCTCTATACGATGCTCGAACACGAGTACGACCTCATGGAAAGCCGCCTGCAAAATGACCGCCCCGATACCAATTTTTTTGTATTTGCCGATACGATTGCAGCCCTCAATTTTACGAAAACTATTCGCGGCGACGGCTGGCTCGGCATTCGCTTTCAGCTCGACCCCAACGGGCTGCCTAACGACTTGGTCATTCACGTCCGAATGTTGGACAATGACAATCGCCTCCAGCAGCAAGCCGTCGGCATATTGGGCGTGAATTTGATTTATGCGTGCTTTCGATACAACAAAAATCCAGAAATGATGCTGCTTTCGCTCATAGACGGCTTGCAGGGACGAGCGGCGATTGATATGATTCGGCTGACGGGTCCGGACTTCAAGCACGTTGATAACCGACTTTTGAGTCTTTTTTTGGTGAAACACAACATGACGGACGTGGCGATGTTCGGTCCCGACGGGCAAAACGTCCATGCGTCTGAATTTTTATACAAAAAAAATGTATTGGTTTTGCGTGGCAGTTACCGCCCGCTCACGCTCGTCAATCAGGATATGATTCGGGCTGCCTACGAGCAGTTTCGGCACGAACCCAACATGAGCGACCCCAAAAAAATCTGTATGTTAGCCGAAATAACGCTCGATAACTTGATGCTCGACGGCAACTTGGACGAAGCCGACTTCCTCGACCGCGCCGAACTGCTTTGCGCAATGGGGCAGACCGTCATCATCTCTAACTGCGAACAACATCAACGGCTTATTACGTATCTTTCCGACTATCGGGTTCAGAAACTTGGTCTGGTGTTGGGCATCAAAGCTCTACTCGACCTCGTGAACGAAAAATATTATCAGAACGTGGACGGCAGTTTGCTTTCTGCCTTCGGCGAGTTGTTTCCGCGAATGTTTCAGCTCTACGTCTATCCAGCGATGCAGGAGGGCAGTGCGGAGTTGATGAATTGCCGAAATTTGCCTGTCCCAGAGGGCATCAAATTTTTATATCGCCATTTGCTCGACAGTCAGCAGATAGTGGATATAGAAGGCTTTAACTCCAATTATTTGCATATTTTCTCGAAAGAAGTTTTACACGCACTGCAAGGCGACGAGGCGGGCTGGGAGCAGTTCGTACCCACCAAAGTCGCCGCACTGGTCAAAGAAAAATGTCTGTTTGGTTTTCCGTGCCAAAAGATGGAGTTTGAGTATTGATTTTGGGTTGAAGCAAAGTGAAATTTTAATAATTTCCAAAAAAAAATAATTAAAAAATAATTTTAATCTTAAAAGATTTAGTACCTTTGCGCCCTTGTAAGTAAAAATATTTTTTCACCATTAAAAAAATCAAGATTCTTATTATGTCAGAAGAAAAGAATCTGTTAGGCGCAGAGGCTACAGCCACCGCTACCGAAGCAACAGCAAAAGCAGCACACACCCGTGCAGCACACGACGACTTTAACTGGTCGCTCGGCAAAAGACAATCTTTCGCATACTCCCCGTCAGACCAACAAAAATTTCAGGATTCGTACGCAGCTACGATGAACGCAGTGTTGGAGGGCGAAGTCGTGAAGGGCAAAGTTTCTTCCATGACTGGCAGCGATGTCGTCTTGGACATCAACTACAAGTCCGACGGCTTGGTGCCGCTTTCCGAATTTCGGGATACGCCAGACCTTCAAGTCGGCGACTATGTTGATGTGTATGTCGAAAAACAAGAAAATGCACGCGGACAACTCGTGCTTTCTCGCCGCAAAGCAAAATTATTGCGTGCTTGGCAAAATATCGTCGATTCGTTTACCAACGGAACGGTCATCAAAGGAACAGTCACAGGAAAAACCAAAGGCGGACTCATCGTGGACGCATCTGGTTTGGAAACGTTCCTTCCGGGTTCTCAAATTGACATCAAACCTATCATGGATTACGACCAATACGTCGGAAAAGTAATGGAGTTCAAGGTCGTCAAAATCAACGAAACGATTAAAAACGCAGTTATTTCTCACAAAGCATTGATAGAAAGTGATTTGGCGGAGCAACGCGAACACATCATCGCTGGCTTGGAGAAAGGTCAAGTACTCGAAGGTTTGGTAAAAAATATTACCGATTTCGGAGCGTTCTTGGATTTGGGCGGCGTAGATGGCTTGCTTTATATCACCGACATTTCGTGGGGACGTATCAACCACCCGAGCGAAGTGCTGACATTGAACCAAAAAATCAATGTCGTAGTGTTGGATTTCGACGAAAACAAAAAACGTATTTCGTTGGGACTCAAGCAGTTGCTGCCGCACCCTTGGGAAGTCCTCGCTGCCGATGTAGTCGAGGGTTCGATTATCAAAGGAAAGGTAGTCAATGTAGAAGATTACGGAGCATTCTTGGAAATCCAGCCGGGCGTAGAGGGTTTGGTACACATCTCCGAAGTGAGCTGGAGCAATCAGCCTATCAACGCGCGCGATTACTTCAAGTTGGGTCAAGAACACGAGGCAAAAGTAGTCACGCTCGACCGCGACGACCGCAAAATGTCTTTGAGCATCAAGCAACTGACCAACGACCCGTGGAGTGCTGTGGAAGATAAATATTCAGTCGGAAGCCGCCACACAGGCGAAGTGAAAAACTTGACTCCTTACGGTGTATTCATCGAATTGGAGGACGGCATCGGCGGAATGGTACACATTTCTGACCTTTCTTGGACACGCCGCTTTGCGCACCCGTCCGAATTTACGAAAGTAGGCAACAAAATCGAAGTCGTTATATTGGATATTGACACCCAAAGCCGTAAAATTTCGTTGGGACACAAGCAAAACGAAGAAAATCCTTGGGATACCTTCGAAACGGTTTTCCCAGTCGGCTCTTACCACGAAGCAACCGTATTGCGCCGCGACGAGCGCGGAGCAATCGTGCAGTTGCCTTACGGTTTAGAGGCTTTTGCACCTTCCAAGCACATTCGTAAGGAAGACAATTCAGCAGCAGAAGTCGATGACAAATTGACGGTAAAAGTGATAGAGTTCAATCGCGACGACAAGCGAATTTTAGTTTCTCACGCCCGCTATTTGGAAGATATTCGCAAAGAAGCAGACGACACAGTAATAAAAGAAAAAGTGGAAGAAGAGGAGAAAGTCCGCAAAGTAGTGAAGCAAACGCAAGAGAAAGTGGAGCGTTCAACGCTCGGCGATATTGATGCGTTGGCAGACTTGAAAAAGCAGTTCGACGAACAAAAGTAACTTTGAGGCTCTCAAAGCAATGAATATAAAATCCCTGTTTGTACCAAAAGTATAGGCAGGGATTTTTTTATTTTGAAAAATGTTTTTAACTGCGTACATTTGTTTCGCGGAGGTGAATATGCGAGAAAAAAATATTAATTTGCAATATAAAGTATTAAGAATAAGTAGTTTTTAGTTTTTAGTTTTTAATTTTGAGTCATCATAAACTATTGAAAATCAACGAATTATGTCGAATATTAAATGTCATCTATTTAAGTGTAAGAACTTATGATAAAATAAACGCACATAAAATTTAGATATGAACAAGCTGATAAAAACAGAATATGATTATCAACAGGCGATGGAAAGGCTTGAAATAATTTTTGACGCAAAAAAAGATACTACTGAAGGCGACGAATTAGAGCTGTTAAGTATGCTTATTGACACTTACGAAAACGAAAATTTTCCCATCGGATTTCCTGACCCCGTCGAAGCTATAAAGTTTAGAATGGAGCAATTAGGCTACAATCAAGCCGATTTAGCTAAAATTGTTGGACTGAAAAGTAGAGCGAGTGAAATTTTGAATCGAAAACGAAAACTTTCTCTCGAAATGATTAGACAAATCCACGACGGACTTCATATTCCAACCGAAATATTGATACAAGCCTACTAAAACAAACCCAAACGCCAGCGACTGGTCAAAAACTTGAAATATATTTATTCAACCATATTTTTACTATCAACACCTTATTTTGTATGAAAAAATTACTTTTGCTGTCCGCTTTTTTATTAGTTGCTGCTGCTGCTTTTTCGCAAAGCATCGTTGGCGTATGGAAAACCATCGACGATGAGGAACACGTCGCCAAATCGAATGTAGAAATTACGGAAAAAGACGGAAAATATTCTGGAAAAGTCGCAGAACTTTTGCGCCCCGCACACGTCAATGATGCCTGCACCAAGTGCGACGACTACCGCAAAGACCAACCCGTCAAGGGAATGTTAATCGTCGAAAACTTATACAAAAACGGCAGCGAATGGGTCGGCGGGCAAATATTAGACCCCACCAAAGGAAAAATTTACAGCTGCAAAATGTGGCTCGAAGACAACAATACGCTCAAAGTTCGTGGATTTTTGGGAATTAGCCTCATCGGGCGCACACAAACATGGTACCGAGTAAAATAATAAAGCCAACGATAAAAAAATAGCGTTTTATTCATTACTTATGTCGGAAATTCGTAGAAAGTTAGAGTCCAATGTTCATATTATAGCCGTGATTCCGGCGTACAATGAAGAAAAATCTATCCCACTCGTCTTGGCGGAACTCCCCAAAAACTGGGTG
>JAYWGG010000004.1:0-10449 GCA_043778415.1 Saprospiraceae bacterium | reverse complement strand
CAGATTTGAGGCGCGGTGCCGTGCATCGTAACGAAAATCTAACGCAGTTTTGGCTCAAAAGACAAGTCAGAATACAGTAACTTATTTTGGACGCGTTCTTAAGCCGCTCCAACTTTTATTTTAGATACATTCTCCTTGCACACATACCACTCTTTCGCACCGTCCAAAAAGGTAAAATGCTGACAATCATTGATAAATATATTATAAAAAAATACCTTTCTACGTTTTTTTTTACCGCATTGATATTTTCTTTGGTAGCCACTACGATTGATTTTAGCGAAAAAGTAGAACGGTTCATCACGGAGCCATGCACCAAAAAACAAATCATCTTTGACTATTACCTGACTTTTTTGCCTTGGATAAACAGCCTTCTTTGGCCCCTCTTTTCGCTGATAGCCGTTATTTTTTTTACCTCCCGAATGGCGTACAATGCAGAAATCATCTCCATACTTGGAGCAGGAGTGAGTTTTCGGCGAATGTTGCGACCGTTTATTTTAGCCGCCAGCTTGATTACCCTTCTTTTACTCGTTTCTAATCACTTTATTTTGCCCAACGGAAATAAAATACGGCTCAATTTTGAACACAAATATATTGACAAAACAAGCGACCGAGGACGGACAGACAACGTGCATCTGTTCATCGGTGCTGACACGAAAGCCTATGTAAAATATTTTCGGAAATACGACACCGTAGCCACAGACCTCCGCATAGAACAATTCAAAAACTCCGAACTCGTGAGCATCATAGAAGCCAACTCCGCCAAATGGCTCGGCGAACCCAACCGGTGGCGACTCACGGACTATCAGATTCGGACCTTCAACGGATTGGACGAGTCGCTGCTCATCGCCTACGGAAAAGACTTGGACACTACCCTACGCCTGCGCCCCGACGACTTCGTGCGCTACAACAACCAAAAGGAAATGATGACCAGCCCGGAGCTGAACAGATTCATTAGTCAAGAAAAAGACAGAGGACTCGAAGCCACTAAAAACTATGAAATAGAAATATTTCGCCGCACCGCCGACCCTTTTTCGGTGCTGATTCTTACGCTCATCGGAGTCGCCGTCGCTGCTCGCAAAGTGCGCGGCGGCATGGGTTTTCATCTCGCCATCGGCATCGGATTGGGCGCAATTTTTGTTTTTTTGAGTAAATTCTCTACCACTTTCGCCCTCAACCAAAGTTTCTCACCTATTTTCGGCGTTTGGATTCCGAATATCCTATTTTTTGGAATTGCGCTCGTGCTGCTATCGAAAGCACAAAAATAATTTTTTTCGATATTTTCAGTAATTATTGAAAGTTGTTGAATAAAATTAAATTTTTCAAAAAATATCTAAATACTTATTTATCAGTTAGTTACATAATTATTTTTTAATAAAATATTAGAAAATAAAAATATTTTACTGTTTTTTGAAAAAATAATTTGTATTTTGTTTAATAAAACTATACCTTTGCTTCAACAAAAGTAATCGGTATATTATTTCACAAAACAGCTATTAAGTATGACTTCTATCGAATTTTGCAACCGCTTCGACCAACTAACAGCTATGTTAAATGCTTTTGCTTACAATCTGACGAAAAACTCGGAAGATGCAAAAGATTTATACCAAGAAACAGCTTTCAGAGCCTTGACCAACCGCGACAAGTTCAGACCAGGTACCAACTTCAAAGCGTGGCTATTCACGATTATGAAGAACATTTTTATCAACAATTACCGCAAAAAAGTGAAGTCCAATACCATCATGGACTCTACAGATAATATGTACTACCTCAACTCGGGAAGTGCGTCTATCAGCAACGAAGCGGAGTCAAATATCATGATGCAAGAGCTGACAGGAATGGTCGATTCTTTGGACAACAGCATCAAAATCCCTTTCGTGATGCACTACGAAGGCTACAAGTATCAGGAAATAGCAGACGAACTCGTGCTGCCACTCGGAACTGTGAAAAGCCGAATTTTCTTCGCCCGCAAGGAGCTGAAAGAAATGGTCAATCGCCGCTACGACGGTTTGAGTAGTGCATGGGAACGCTCAATGGCGTACGCCGCTATCCAAAACGAACTCGATTAGGGTAGTATTTCATCTGACTTTCAACAGGTAATTTCTATATAAAGAACGTATCTAAAATTTGGGGTATCTCATCTTTTATTCGTTCCACAAGAAAAAACGGCGATTGGGCGAAAAGCACAATTCGCCGTTTTTTTTGCGCCAGTTATGAACAGTAAGTATTTTATGGAATTATTAAAATACTCTAATTAATTGGTTATCAATTACTTGCATTACTAAAAACCAATCACCAAAAGCTGTTTATTATTTTCTCCACTCGAAGGTATTGACCATTTGTATGACATCTTTTTTGATGAAATCTAACACGGGTGCCATCGAGTCGGGGCGTGATTGTGTGTTGAAATACACTGCACCCCTCAAAAAATGCCGCGTGCTGTCGGTAAGATAAAACTGAAATGGCGACGCAGCCGGTCCGTCAATATCAAACACAAATCCGCTAACGTGATTAGGCTTTTGTATCCGCATTTCGTCAATAAAATTGGCTTTTAGATTGTGTTTTCCCGCCAGTTTGAAAGCATCGTCGGTGTGTTTGTCAAAATCCTTTCGAGAACGAATCGGATAATAACTGCAATGTACTCGCCCGTCAAAGTCTGGAAAATAAATATCAAACCAACATTGGTCAGCAGGTTTTTCGTTAAAAAAAGAAGAATCTTGCTGTACGATGGCGTATTTTGGATAGTCAAAAACAAAGTGGCAGTAGTTCTCATCAAACTGTTGATAAGATTTTGTCGGAAAATCCACTCTCGGAAATCCGCGCGGTTTGGGCGTATAAGTTGGCTCTTCGCAGCCCAACAGACCACAAAAAGTTATCCACAAAAAAAGGTATTTTCTCATTTGTTTTACTTTAGTTTTTCATTGTTTGCGTGGCGAAGAGTGTCGCGCTTGGTCTTTTTCTCCAAATTTCGGCGCAGCGCGTCCTCCAAATCCACTCCCGTTTGGTTGGCAAGGCAAATGAGGACAAACAATACATCTGCCATTTCGTCTGGCAAATCCGTTTTGGCGGTTGCAGCTTCTTCGGGGGTCTTGAAAGATTGCTCACCATAGAGGCGAGCCATAAGACTTGCCACTTCGCCTACTTCTTCGGCGAGGATAGCGGTGTTGGTAAGTTCGTTGTAGTATCGGATTCCGACGGTCGTAATCCATTCATCTACCAATTTTTGCGCGCTTTTTAGTGTCATTTTTTTGCTTATTCTTTATTTTTGGTGTCTATCCAAATCGTTACGGGACCGTCGTTTATAAGTTCCACTTTCATGTCCGCTCCAAACTCACCCGTGAAGACATTGAGCGAAGATAATTTTTGAAGTTCTGAAATAAATTGTTCATACATTGGCACAGCAAATTCTGGTTTGGCGGCTCGAATGAAAGAAGGACGATTCCCTTTTTTGGTAGCTGCAAAAAGCGTGAATTGACTCACCACCAACAGCTCCGCTCGTTTATCCACAACCGAAAGGTTCATCAAACCATTGCCGTCGTCAAAAATCCTCAAATTCAATATCTTTGCAACCAGCCACTCCACATCTTCGTGAGTGTCGCTTGGCTCTACGCCCAACAAAACAAGGAGTCCAAAGCCTATTTTTGACTTTTCCACACTGTTTATTACCACGCTGGCGCGGCTGACTCTTTGGATAATCGCTCTCATGTCTAAAAATAGGTGTTTAGAAAAAGTTACTCACAACTATTATATTTGGTATGTATAAGTAACTGATAATCAATAACTAATAAATAAAATTTACGCACAGAGCTTCCTTAAAATAACGTGGATAAGTATCTTTTTATGCACTTCTTTCCACAAAGCAAAATCGCTACAAACACATTGAAGGGCAACGGAACAAAAATGGTGGAAAGTCCAACAAGTTTTAAGCAGTCAATTCACAAAATTAAAACATCTTTTTCATTCCACATTTGTTTGTTAAGTTTTATTTCCGCTTATTCGTAAGATTGTGGATAAGTAACTTTTGATAAGAAACACATATTACATAAGTAGCTGATATTGCTTATTTTAGTAAAAAAAATATCCGTTGGCGGAATTCATTTTAAGATGATTTATTAAAAACTACTGTGGACAAATCTTGTTTAGAAAGTAGTAACTTTCAGGCTTGCAAAGGAACGAAAAAGATACCAACATACTAACATCTTTAATGGTAATGTATTTTTTAATGTATTTTCTAATAGTATATTATTGAGTGATTATTAGCGAACAAAATTTCTCAAAAATAAAAAATCGCTTGGAGTGGCTTACTTTTGCAAAGTCGAAAAAAATAAAAATAAATGAAAAATTTGAATCGTTATCGCCGAATGGCTTTTGTGACTGTGGTGGCAGTTATTTTTTTAATCTGGGTAGGCGGTTTGGTGCGCAGCACGGGCGCGGGCATGGGTTGTCCCGACTGGCCCAAATGCTTTGGTGTTTGGGTGCCGCCGACCGACGTGAGCCAACTTCCTGCCAACTATCAAGAAATCTATGCCCAAAGCTACGCCAACACAGAATTTAATGTTTACAAAACTTGGACGGAATATCTCAATCGGCTTGTCGGAGTGCTGATTGGATTTTTTATTTTGCTGACCTTTGCGTTTTCTATTCCATTGCGACGTGTGGATAAGCGAATTTTTTACTTGTCTGCTGCTGGTTTGATTTTGGTGTTGGTGCAAGGTTGGTTGGGCGGCAAAGTCGTAAAAAGCAATCTTCATACGGGAATGATTACCGTCCACATGGTGCTGGCATTGCTGATATTGATAGTGTTGATAACTGCTACATTACTCGCACACACACGAATACAAAATACTGATAATCAAGCCAATAGAAGCGTTTTTACTTCTCAAAATGCTTGGATAAGTGTTTGCGTGACAGGACTAATTTTTGCTCAAATCGTGATGGGAAGTCAAGTTCGAGAGCAAGTGGATAGTATTTCTAAACAACTTGGATACGAACAGCGAAGCGCGTGGGTGGCAGCTTTGACAGGTGTTTACGATGTGCATAAGTATTTTTATTACGTTTTGGCGGCTGCGATACTTTTCTTGACGTACCAACTTCGGACTTACTTTTCTACACATTCGATGTTGAAAAAATATAGTTACGCACTATTGATTGTGCTTTTTAGCGAAGTAGCTTTTGGTATTTCGATGCACCACTTCGGTATTCCGCCCGCCTTGCAACCCCTGCATTTGCTGTTTGCGGTGTTGCTTTTTTCGGTTTCGTATGTGATGACGGTTTTAGTTTTTCAGAGTCAAAAAAAATCCACATTGTAGTTTTCCACAAGTGTGCAAAATTGTTAAAAATAGTAAAAATTTGAGTTTTATGAATAGTTTTTTGGCATTTGACTTTGGTTTTTGTAGTTTTTGCAGTTACTTTGCATAAAAATTCCATTTTAGGAATGTTTATAACATCATATCAATAAAAAAATAATATGTCGCAAATAGAAAATTCAGGTAGAAAAGGATATTGTATGCTTTATTTTTTCCTTTTCTTTTTCTTATTTTTAGTGTTAGTAATTTCGTTGTACCAAAAAAACGGCGTGTTGGATTTTCACTAAAGAATGTATCTAAAATAAACTACTTATTTTTTCTGCTCAATTACAACCAATCACTGCGTTATTTTTTCGTTTCAACGCCCTGCGTTGCGCCTCAAAAATGCCTTGTTATTGTTTGAATTAATTGGAAAAAATTAAGTACCTTATTTTTTCCTCATTCCTAATCGCCCCGCAATGCCCAAAAAATAAATGTCCGATGATAATAGCCAATCCTGTATATGACGTGGTTTTCAAATATCTTTTGGAGGATATTGAAATAGCTCGTGAGTTGCTTTCGACTATCTTGGGCGAAGAAGTGCTAACTCTCGACCTGAAGCCTCAAGAAATAGCGAGTGAAAACGCTACGAGCAGCATCAGCATATTGAGGTTTGACTTCAAAGCTACCATCGTTACGAAGTCTGGCGAATCGAAAAAAGTTTTGATAGAACTTCAAAAAGCCAAGCAAGTTTTTGATGTGATGCGGTTCAGGCGTTATTTGGGAGAAAATTATAAAAAAGAAGATGCGGTTTTAGGCGATAATGGCGAAACAGAAATGCGCCCGTTGCCGATAGTAACGATTTATTTTCTTGGGTTTTCGTTGGACAACATCAAAAGTGCTGTTGTAAAAATTAATCGCGACTATCGAGATGTAGTCACGCAAGAAATCTTACAAGTCAAAGAAGAATTTGCAGAATTGCTCACGCACGATTCTTACTTGATACAGATTCGAGAGTTGGTTGGCAAGTCGCGTACAAAGTTGGAGCAAGTGTTGCGAGTATTCAGTCCCGAATTTAAGACAGAAGACAAGCACCAATTAGATTTCAAAGGCGACTTGGGCGAGCCTTTGGTAAGAAAAATGATAGAGCGTTTGGGCAGAGCAATAGCCAGCGAAGAGATTCGAGAAATAATGGACGTTGAAGACGAAATTGACCGAATTTTTGAAAGAGAATTGGGGAAAAAAGATAAGATAATAGCCGCCAAAGAAGAAGAATTAGCCGCCAAAGACGAAGAATTGGATGTTAAGGTGCAGGAATTAGCCGCCAAAGACCAAGAGTTAGTTGCGAAAGACCAAAAATTGGAAGTCCTTTTAGCAGAGTTGGCGGAGTTAAAAAAGCGTTCAGGCAAAGGTTAGCGTTCAATTTTCCAACCATACTTTATCCAATCTTCTTCATAATCCACGTCGGGCAAAGAAGCAAGTTGGTATGTTGATAAGTTAAGTTCTTGTGCTTTTCGCAACGTTTTGGACAGCACATTTTCACTGCTCCAAACGATGTTTTGAAACAACGCTCGGTGCAGTTTTTTCATTCCCAATAAATAATATCCGCCGTCGGTAGCTGGACCTACCACGAGGTCGCAGTGGTCTAATGCCGTAAATGCTTGATGTAAAATCTCGCTCGTCAGAGTCGGACAATCACTACCGATAATGACCGCTTTCTGAAATTTTTGGTTAAAGATAAAGTCAAAAGCATTCGACATTCGCTCGCCCAAGTCGCTTCCTTGCTGCACTGATTTTTGAAAAAAATCAATATTCCAATCGTCGTTTTTTTCTAAAAAATCGCTGTAAAAAAGATGCCGTGCGGCTGGAATTTCTAGTGTCGTCTGTCGAGTATAGCGCAACAATTCCTCGTAGATTTTGAGAGCTTGCTCGTTGCCTACGGTGGCTGCCAAGCGAGTTTTTACCTTGCCCAATTCTGAGTTTTTGATAAAAATAAGCAGCGCGTCGGTAGGTTGCTGGTCCATTTTGTCGTTCTTATTTTTTATTTTTGTCGTCTTTATTTTTTATGATTTTCATTCCTTTTTTCAGCTTTCGCGACACGGCTGTGTAAGGTCCCGACACGATTTCGTCACCTTCTTGCAAGCCAGTTTTTATCTGAATATAAGAGTCGTCTTGGATTCCAGTTGTCACTTCTACTAACTTTACGCTGTCTGCGGCGCAGACGAATATCATTTCTTTTACTTTTTTGTTGGCATCAGCTTTGGGTTGTTCTGCTTTTTTTTCTTGCGAACTTTTTAGTTCGTCTTCGTCTTCCTTCTTTTTGTCTTCCTTTTTTTCTTCGTCCTCGCGCGTAGTGACGGCTTGGATAGGCACGCTCAATACGTCGGCGATGGTGTTGGTATTTATTTCGACCGAAGCCGACATTCCGGGACGGAAAGGATACATTTTTTTTCCTTTTCCGCCTATCAAGTCGCTGTAAGAACTTTGTTCAATCCGTATTTTTACCACAAAATTCGTCACTTGGTCGGAGGTCAAAGCGGTGGTTGTAGCCGTGTTAGCCGCTGAATTTGCGATTTGATACACTTTGCCTACAAATTTTCTGCCCGGATACGCATCTACTTCTACCGCCGCCGAATTGCCGATGATGACTCTCGGCACGTCGCTTTCACTCACTTCCACTTGGACTTCCATGCTGTTGAGATTGGCGATGCGGAGTATTTCGGTGCCAGCCATTTGGATAGTTCCCAGCACCCGCTCGCCTTTTTTGACGTTGAGTTTCGATACGATGCCGCTCATCGGAGCATAGACAGACGTTTTTTTCAGGCTCGTTTGCAATTCTTTCAAGGACGCTGACGCACTTTGCACACTGAATTCCGAGCCTTTCGCACTCTCTTGGGACGACTTCAAAGATGCGTCAGACGCTCTCAAATTAGCCTCCAACTGCCGAAGTGTGGCTTGCGAGGCTTCAAAATCCGCGTCCGAAACAACCCCTTCTTGATGCAATTTTTCGTTGCGTTTGAATATCAATCTTGCGTTGGTGAGCTGCGCTTCCAACTGCTCCCGTTGGGCTTTCGCGCCTTCGATGCTTGCCCGAGAGTTCGCTAACTGTGCTTTGGAAGTATTGACATTTGCCATGCCGCGCTCTACTTGCGACTGGTAAGCGTCGGGATTGATTCTCGCCAAAAGCTGCCCTTTTGTGACAGAATCTCCCTCTACTACCAGCAACTCTACGACTTCGCCAGACACGTCGGAGCTTATTTTTACCTCCGTTTCGGGAAAAACTTTTCCACTCGCCGCTACCGTTTCTTTGATGGTGCGTTTTTGGACTTTTTCGGTCGTCACAGGTTCGCCTTTTTCTTTGCTGCCGCTTTTCCAGACGGCTACGCCGACCAACGCCGCGAACACTATGAGCAAGCCGATGATGAGTTTTTTGTTACTTTTTTTTATTTTGTTAGACATTTTATTTTTGGTTTAAAGTCTGTTTTGTTTTGTAAAATTTGCTAAAAGCGAGCGATATTTTATTCCAATTTATTACATTTTTTTGCCTTGATAAAAATCCAGAATTTTTAATTTGAACAAATAATCATATTTTGCAACCGTCAAATCGGTTTCGGAGGTGTCTAAATTATTTTTTGAATTTGTCAATTCAAAAGTATTAATAGCACCTACTTTGAAGCGTTTTTCGGCATTTTCGTACGCATTTTGAGAGGCTTTGAATGTTTTTTCGGCGGCATCTAATGTTTTTTTGGCGGCGCGCGCATCTGCTATCGCTTTCTGAATATCGGATTTGAGCAGTTGTTTGGATTGTTCGTTGGCGATTTGTGTGTTCAGAATATTCAACTGCGCCCGTTCCTTTCCGATGCTGGTCTGTCCGTTGTTGTAGAGCGGTACGTTGATGCTGACATTGACTCCCGCCCCCAGATTTTCGCTCAACTGATTGATGTACGGGTCTTTTGCAGTCTTTACCCGCACGTCTGGCTGCACAAAAGTGACCACTGAGGGCGTGCCATTGAAGATAACATTTTGGTCAATATTTTTTGTCCCCACTACTTCTGTCGAATATTTCAGACCACGAGTGGAATAAAACGAACTCACATTTGCGCCCATAGAAACGGTCGGCAAGCCTGTTGCTTTTGCCAAAAGCACGTCTATTTCAGCACTTTTTTCTCGCAATTCGCCCGCTTTGATGTTGGGTTGATTATTCAGAGCTTGGATGTAAATTTTATCCAACTGGTATTTTTCGGGCATCGCATCGGCTGGGATTGTGACATCTACTTTCGACACTTTCATCACTTGGCTTGGGTCGAGAATCATCAGTTGCTTCAGATTGAGATAACTAATATCTACCAGATTTTGAGCGGACACCAAAGTTTGTTCGCCCCGCGCGATTTGTGCTTGCAAGTCCAAGCGGTCGCCTTGTGGACGACTTCCTGCCGCGATGAGTTTTTCGGTCAGCACTAATTGATTGCTGGCTTGAAGATTTCTTTTCTTTGTATTTTCGAGTTGCTCTTCTGACAAAAGCACCTGCAAATAAGTAGCGGCGACATTGAGAGCCAAGTTGTTGGAAGCCTGCGCCGCGTCGGACTCGGAGGCGGCGACGTTGAGTTTGCTTTGCTCTATGAGGTGATTGATGCGGTTGCCATTGTAGAGCAGCACGCCCGAGTTGAGCGAAAGGCTGTTGAATCCCGACGTATTGGTTTCAAAAGTATTGGTGGCGGGATTGATGGCGCGTCCGACGTTGAGTCCTACACTTCCGCCAGCGTTGAGGTTGGGGTAGCGCGAAAGCGTGTTTTGTCGCTCTATTAGTTTTGTTTCGCGGACGCGATTTTTGGCTTGCCGAAGGCTCAAACTGTTCTGCTGCGCTTGCTGGACACACCGCTCCAGCGACCATGTTTCCTGCGTAAAACCTTTGGCGCAGAAAAATAAAAGAACGGAAATAATCGCCCAATTCTTTTTTTTATGTGTAAAAAATATTGAAGTCATTTTAAAAAAAATTATTTGTCGTTATGGATTGTGCTGTGTAACGTATTTTGAAAAGTGACAATTTTTTTCTCCACAATGATAAGCAGATTCGGAGTAGAAAAGCTCGCTTTTTCTATCAAAAGGCATTTTTTTTGGATAAAAATTGAAAAAAGTAGTTTTTTTTATTTTTCGGCGAATGGTTTTT
>JAYWGG010000003.1:0-10480 GCA_043778415.1 Saprospiraceae bacterium | reverse complement strand
TATAGGTTTTCAATACTTCTCCGAAGTTTTCAGTAAAAAATAAATATAATAAATTTTAATTTTACTCAGATAATATTTTCTCTACAATAAATTAAATAAAATATTCAATGAAATGCTTCAAAAGTAGAGTGGTGGACTTGATTTGAAAATATTCAAACGATGGCTGTTACACGACCGAATGGAGTTTGGCTGTCATCGTTTGAATATTTCGCAACTTGCGGAGTTTATTTTTTCTTAGTAACTCGTGTTACGCAGAGCGTCTTTTTTACAAAAAACTTGGAATACAATTTTATTCGAAATCACGTGCTTCGGAGTGCCTTGTAGAAATTCAAGTTTTTGCAAAAATGTAGTCGGATTAAGCGAAAAATTGTTTGAGTCTGGCGAAGCCGACGAGTTTTTTTTCGCGCCGACGGAATTTGTAGCAAAAACTTTAGAATTTATACAGAGCACTTGATTTTTTTGGTTACTTTTTTCATCAAGGAAAAAAGTGACAAAAACCAAGTCGATAGTTAAAAATCAAGCTCAAATGAGTCAATTTAAAATCCTTGCGTAACATGAGAAAGTAACGCGTCCTAAATAAAAAATCCAATGAATTACTTTTTGACTTCGTGGCTTGTTTTTAGCCTCACTTTTCCTTTTGTCAGCTTCGCCAATACCGCCAATCCACCGAAAAAAAAAGTGTTATTTTTTGGGGATTCTATTACCGAAGGCGCGGTCTATCCAAACGGCTATATTGCGCTGCTGGCGGATAGTCTGGCAAAAAATGGCAAAAAAGACGACTTCGAGCTGATGGGCGCGGGCGTGAGTGGCAACAAAATATACGATCTTTATTTGCGTTTGGAGGACGATGTGCTGGCGAAAAAACCCGACGTAGTGGTTATTTTCATCGGCATCAACGATGTGTGGCATCGAGCTTGGGGGACGGGAACCGATGCCGATAAGTTCATAAAATTTTACGCCGCTATTATCAAAAAGCTCCAACTTATTTCGGCAAAAGTAGTCCTCTGCACGCCGACCGTAATTGGGGAGCGGACGGATTTTTCTAACCAAATGGACGGCGATTTGAATTTTTTTGCGCAGCAAATACGAAATCTGGCAGCTCAAAATAAACTTCCGCTCTGCGACCTTCGCAAAGCATTTTTGGACTACAACCTCGCCAACAATCCGACCAATCAAGAATCCAATATCCTGACTTCCGACCGCGTACACCTCAACCAAAAAGGCAATCTATTAGTAGCCAACGCTTTATATCCGATGCTCTTTGAGGAATAAAAAAACATTAGAAAGGCGACACTAAAAAAAAATCCCCACTCGGCAACGAGTGGGGATTTTTTTATATTTTTTTACATCATGCCGCCCATGCCGCCGCCCATCGGCGCGTGGCTGTGTGGCTCGTCAGACTTCGGCTTGTCGCTGATGACACACTCCGTAGTGAGTACCATTCCTGCGATAGACGATGCGTTTTCGAGTGCGATGCGAGTCACTTTGGTAGGGTCTATCACGCCCGCTTTCTTCAAATCCTCATACACCTCCGTGCGAGCATTGAAGCCAAAAGAGCCTTTGCCTTCTTTCACTTTCAAAGCGACTACCGAACCCTCTACGCCTGCATTTTCGGCGATGCGGCGAAGTGGTGCTTCGAGCGACGTACGGACGATGTCAATTCCAGTATTTTCGTCGTCGTTGATTCCTTTGAGGTCTTTGAGTGCTTCGATGGCGCGCACCAATGCGACACCGCCGCCGGCTACGATTCCTTCTTCCACCGCTGCGCGAGTAGCGTGCAAAGCGTCATCTACGCGGTCTTTTTTCTCTTTCATCTCCACTTCGGTAGCTGCTCCGACATACAAAACGGCTACTCCGCCAGCCAATTTAGCCAAGCGTTCTTGTAGTTTTTCTTTGTCGTAGTCGCTGGTGGTAGTGTCTATTTGTTGCTTGATTTGTCCGATTCTCGATTTGATGTCGTCTGCGTTGCCTTTTCCATTCACGATGGTCGTATTGTCTTTGTCCACGCTGATTTTTTCAGCTTGACCCAAGTGGCTAATCTCTGCGTTTTCGAGTTTGTAGCCTTTTTCTTCCGTGATTACGGTTCCGCCTGTCAAAATGGCAATATCTTCCAACATTGCTTTTCGACGGTCGCCGAAGCCCGGAGCTTTAACTGCTACGATTTTGAGATTGGCGCGAAGGCGATTGACGACCAACACTCCAAGTGCCTGACTATCAACGTCTTCTGCAATAATCAACAACGGGCGACCCGTTCCGATTGCTTTCTCCAAAATCGGCAACATTTCTTGCATATTGCTAATTTTTTTGTCGTAAATCAAAATCAACGGATTCTCGTACTCACTGATCATATTTTCAGCGTTGGTGACGAAATAAGGCGACAAATAACCTCTGTCGAACTGCATACCGATGACTTCTTCTACATAAGTGTCTGTTCCTTTTGCTTCTTCAACCGTGATTACGCCGTCTTTTGTGACGCGCTTCATAGCATCGGCAATCAAAGAACCGATAGAATCATCGTTGTTGGCAGAGATAGACGCGACCTGTTTGATTTTTTCAAAATCATTTCCGATTACTTCGGATTGTGCCTTCAAGTCAGTGATAGCTACTTTTACCGCCTTGTCTATTCCGCGCTTCAAATCCATTGGATTTGCGCCTGCGGCAACGTTTTTCATACCCGCTTTTACCATCGCTTGAGCGAGTACAGTGGCGGTGGTAGTACCATCTCCGGCTGCGTCCGCAGTCTTGGAGGCTACCTCTTTGACCATTTGCGCACCCATGTTGGCGACTGGGTCTTCGAGTTCGATTTCTTTCGCCACGGTGACACCATCTTTGGTGACAATCGGTGCGCCAAAACTTTTTTGGATAACTACGTTTCTACCTTTTGGTCCGAGTGTGACGGCGACGGCATTCGCCAAAGCATCAATACCCGCTTTTAGCTGCTCTCTGGCATCTGTATGGAAGCTAATTTCTTTAGCCATGGTTGGTTTGAATTAATTTTTAAGTTAAAAAAAATGAAATAACAACGTTTTTGTGGGGGAATAAATTTACAAAATTACCAAAATATCGTCTTCGCGCATGATGAGGTAATCGTGACCTTCGTGCTGAAGTTCTTGACCTGCATACTTGCCATACAAGACGATGTCACCCACGCTTACTGTCATTGGGCTGTCTGTTTTTCCGGGACCGACTGCTACGACTTCGCCGCGCTGTGGCTTTTCTTTTGCTGTGTCGGGAATGATAAGTCCGCCTTTGGTTTTTTCTTCAGCCGGAGCTGGTTTTACTACTACTCTATCGTTTATCGGCTTCATAGTTACTTGAATGTTAAAAAATTGGTATTAAAAATTTATGATGAATGAATACAATACAACAAACAGTAATAATGCCAATCCGTTTTTCCTGACAAAATTTCAGTCAAATACAATTTTTTGAGAAATATAATGCGTCCAATCAACGAATATTTGACAAAATGACAAAATGCGGCAGGATTTTTTGAATAATTTTAAAATAGTTGTATCTTTGTAGTAAAACCCAATATATGCAATTTGTAGATGTAAAAAACGATGTTGCGTTCCACAAGATATTTGGCAATGAAAACAAAAAAATTATTTTGATTTCGTTTCTCAACGCAGTGATGCAGTTGAAGGGTAAAGATAGAATTGCTGAAATTGCGCTGATGAACCCATTTCAGGTGCCGATTCTTCCGAATTTTAAAGCGTCTATTTTAGATTTGAAAGCAACAGACAAGAATAAGAATACCTATATTGTTGAAATGCAAGTCGCCGATGCCACAGGTATGGATAAGCGTTTGCTCTACTATACGAGCAAAGAATACAGCCAACAAATCAAAAGTGGCGAAAAATATACCGAACTTTATCCAGTTATTTTTATCGGAATTTTTGATTTTTATTTCACCAAAGGCTACCAGTATTTGTCACACCACGCTATCTGCAACATTCGTACTGGCGAGCGAGTAATAAAAGATATGGATTTTTATTTTATTGAGTTGCCAAGATTTAATAAAAAACTTGATGACTTGCAGACCGTGACCGACAAGTGGATTTATTTCATCAAGGAAGTAAAAAACTTGAGCTTTATTCCAGACAATGTGAGCGACGAAGGATTGAGAAATGCCTACGAGGACGCTCACAAGAGTACATGGACGATAGGCGAATTAGACGCTTACGAAAGAATTGCTATCCGCACGCAAGACGACAGGGGACGATTGGAGTTGGCAGAGCTGCGAGCTGAACAAAAAGGTATGGAAAGGGGCTTGGAAAAAGGTATCGAAAAAGGTATCGAAAAAGGTATCGAAAAAGGTATCGAAAAAGGTATCGAAAAAGGCTTGGAGCAAAAAGAAATACAAGCGGTGCTTGGATTTTATAAAATAGGCGTTGAGATGTTTAAAATCGCAGAAGCTATGAATATTCCGTTGGAAAGAGTGGTGCAGATTGTTGCAGAGTTCCTCAAATAGTCAAAATCCATTTATATATTTTTCTAATGACATTAATTCTAAATCTAAAACTTGTTCTTCTATCTTTTCTCGAAATACTCTATTGACGGTACGCTCTCTGTCTGGATTATATCGGGACATTAAAACGAAATATTTATCGTTGAAAAATATTGATTTGTTAGATTCTATATACTCCTTTCTTTTTTCTTTCTCTATCCTCGTGAGACCTAATTTTGTATTAGTGAACTTTTCAAAAATTATAGGAACTTCAACTTTTTTCCCATCAATAAGAACAAACGCTTTTATGGCATTGTAAGCAAGTAAATACGGAGTTGCTCTAATATTAGTTTTTACCAATCCAGAGGACGGAATGTACAGCATATTCAAAAAACTATCCAATTTATTATATGGATTTTTTTGGTCAAAAGCTATATAAATGATAGAATCTCTATTACTTTCTTCGATTATAAGTTCCAACGGCTTGATCATCGGAATTTTAAAATCTTTATAATATTCTCTTTTTATCATTATATTATTTGTGGTATAATGGCTTCTGATGTTAGGACGTGTTTTCAATGGAGTAATAATCCAAAAGCTGTCATTTGATATAACAGTCATTCGCTCACATTCTTTCCCCTGCTGGGTCATTCCCGTCAAGATGTATTCCTTGATATTTTTATTGAAGGTGTCAATCACAATATTGGTTAGAGTATCCCCACAAACACCAAATTTACCATAGAGGTCGTCATCGCTGAAGATTTCTGGTTTATAACCTTTGGAGTAGCACATCTGGTATCGGACAAAGTGATTTCCGTCGTAAAAAATGGTGTGACAGGTATCATTTATGTCCAAAAATTTTCCGTGACTCAATGGTGTATTTGCGGATTTCTCACGATTCAAAACCTGCGACTTCAAAGAAAACTGCAAAGTAATTGCGAAGCAAAATAAGGTCAAAAATTTTTTCATAAAAAAATAATTTACAGTCAAATACTTGTTTAGATGCTATAACATCCCAAAATGGTTGTACCAATAAATATTTTTTTTCAAAAAAAATTCTACCTTTGTGTCCCGTAACGACTAATTCGTGACCACAATTTTATGACTAAATACATTTTTGTTACGGGCGGTGTCACCTCCTCGTTGGGCAAAGGAATCATCGCTGCCTCGCTCGCCAAGCTGCTTCAAGCGCGCGGGTTTTCGGTCACTATCCAGAAGTTTGACCCGTATCTCAACATCGACCCCGGCACTCTCAACCCCTACGAACACGGCGAATGTTACGTCACCGACGACGGCGCAGAAACCGACTTGGATCTCGGTCACTACGAGCGTTTCCTCAACACGCCGACCTCGCAAGCCAACAACGTCACGACTGGACGAATCTACCAAACCGTAATCAACCAAGAGCGCGCGGGCGCGTATTTGGGCAAAACAGTCCAAGTCGTGCCGCACATTACGGACGAAATAAAACGCCGCGTCCAACTTTTGGGCAACCAAAATCGCTACGACATCGTCATTACCGAACTCGGCGGCACCGTCGGCGACATCGAAAGTCTGCCTTATTTGGAGGCGTTGCGGCAGTTCCGTTGGGACATGGGCAGCGACAACTGTTTGGTCGTCCACCTTACTTTAGTTCCGTATTTGAGTGCCGCCAAAGAGCTAAAAACCAAGCCTACCCAACATTCTGTAAAGGAACTCCTGTCCGCAGGAATCCAGCCCGACATCTTGGTGTGCCGCACAGAACATCCGCTCAACATGGATTTGAAACGCAAACTTGCGCTTTTTTGCAACGTAGATGTCATGTCCGTCATCGAAGCCATCGATGCGGACACGATTTACGACGTTCCGATGCTGATGATGAAAGAAAAATTAGATACCGTAGTCATCAATAAGCTCCGACTCAAAGACCGCCGCGAGCCTGAAATGAAAGTCTGGAAAGCGTTTTTGAAAAAATTGAAAACTCCGACCGCCGAAGTGCGTATCGGGCTGATTGGAAAATACAACGAACTTCCAGATGCCTACAAGTCTATCTACGAGTCGTTTATTCACGCTGGCGCGGTCAATGAAACTAAAGTAATCATTGTGCCGATACACTCGGAGGATTTGGAGAAAAAAAATGCAGATATTCCGTCTTTGCTCCACAACTTGCACGGAGTTTTGGTGGCTCCTGGATTCGGGGAGCGAGGTATCGAGGGCAAACTCAATGCGATAAAATACGTCCGAGAGCAGAAAATTCCGTTTTTTGGTATCTGTTTGGGAATGCAGTGCGCCGTCGTGGAGTATGCGCGCCATGTGCTGGGGCTTGCGGACGCTGCCTCCACAGAGGTCGCTCCCAAAACGCCGCATCCCGTCATTGACCTCATGGAGGGACAAAAAAATGTCGCTCAAAAAGGCGGCACTATGCGCTTGGGCAGTTACGTTTGCGACCTCAAAAAAAAGACCATCGCCTACAATGCCTACAAGTCTTTGAAGATAAATGAACGCCACCGCCATCGCTATGAGTTTAATAATCAGTACCTTACGCAACTTGAAGCGGCTGGAATGACCGTGAGCGGCATCAATCCCGACACCAATTTGGTGGAAATAATAGAGCTCGAAAATCATCTTTGGTTTGTCGGCGTTCAGTTTCACCCCGAGCTAAAAAGTACGGTAGAAATACCGCACCCGTTGTTTGTAAGTTTCGTAAAAGCGGCTTTACAATACTCCCAATCGTCAAAAAAAAGCAGCAAAAAAAGTGAAAAAAAATGACTTTTTGCTTTGCCTGCCTTTTTTTGTGGGCTTTTTGGTGCTGACATTTTTGGTTCGCACGCATGGTTTTTTTTGGGACACTGCGTTGCTTTCCTCTAAAGCAGCGAGTTTTTTTTATGAAAATAATTTCGCTACGTTGCTCCTTCCTGCCGAGTTCGATGCGGGACATCCGCCGCTTATGGGCTGGTATTTGGCGATGGTTTGGAAGATTTTTGGAAAAACACTTTTTGTGTCACATTTTGCAATATTTCCATTTTTAATTGGCATCGTCTGGCAGCTCCACCGACTCCTAAAAAATGTAGTTCCCGAGCGTTTTCATTTTGTTAGTTTGCTCGTCCTGCTGTCAGATGCGACTTTTCTTTCGCAAGCCACCTTGGTAGCACCAGATTTGGTATTGGCATTTGGGTTTTTGTTGGCGAGCAACGGAATTTTTAAAGAGAAAAATTGGCAAATTCAACTCGGTACGCTGCTAATTGGATTTATCAGTTTGCGTGGAATATTCTTGATTCCGAGTTTGATTCTTTTTTATTATTTCAAAAAAAATATTAGTATAGATAATTTTAAAGTACTGACTGTCAATAGTTTAAAGTTGTTTGTGCCGCCGATATTTTTAATTTTTGCCTATCTGACTTTTCATTTTCAGCAAACGGATTGGTGGATTTTTACGCCCAACGACGCGTGGAGCGACGGCAGAAAAATCGTTAATGTCAGCCAGTTGTTAAGGAATATTGGTATTTCTATTTGGCGGCTCATCGATTTTGGACGTGTTTTGGGCGTTGTAGTTTTTCTTATTTTTGCTTTTTTAAGCCTAAAAAAACGCTCCAAACTGAACAAGGAAAGTCAAGATTTCATCTTTTTGGGTGTTTCTATTTTAGTCATTTTGTTGCCTACCCTCTGCATTTCCACCAATCCAATCGGACATCGATATTGGATAATTTTTCAGTTTATTTTTGTAATTATCACTATTTCATTAGTCACTAATTATCTAAAAAATAATAAAATTATTTTCTTGATTCTGTCGCTCATCACCGCTACCCAAATAAGCGGTAACTTTTGGATTTATCCGCGTGGCATAGCGATGGGTTGGGATTCGACGCTGGCGCACCTTCCATACTATGAGCTGCACCGCAAAGTTCAGGCAGACTTGCGTGATTTTCCGTACCCGATTGGGTCTTCGTTTCCGAACCTTTCTTCCGAAAAATATTTTTCGCTCGGCGACAACGAAACTACTTGGCGCAACAAAAATTTAGATACCGACGAGTGGATTTTGTACTCCAACGTCTGCAACGATTTTTCGGACGAAGAACTCCAAAAATTGGACTCCGAATGGACTGTCCAAAAAAATTGGACTTCCGAAAATATTACATTTGTACTATATCAAAAAAAAGATTTTAATAAAAAATAGTCCGAAATTAAGCTTCGCTAAAATTGAGAATTAAAAGCTAAAATGAATAATTCGTTCTGTACGGATAAGCAAATTAAGAGTAAAAAAAATAAAAAAACAGTACGCTAAAACTTGCAGAATACAGAAAATAACCGTTCCTTTGCCAGTAATTATAATATCCCTTACCCATTTTAAAATATCCGATGAATTTAAAAAGATTTTTTATATTTGCTTTTAGTTCATTATTGACTCTTTCGGCACTTCATTTCTACCAACAACACCACGAAAAAGAACAATTAGAAGAAGTAGAAGAATTGGAAACTCCCAATGATTACTTCTTTTTTCAGAGAAGCTATCCCGAACAGGTTTTTGCGCAAAATGCTTATTTGAAAGCTCTCCAATCCGCAAAATCTACCGCCGCAGAGCGCAGCGACCCCCTCAATGCCAATAATATCAACTGGAAAATACAAGGTCCCGGCAATCTTGGCGCACGCGTGAACGTAGTGAAAGCGCACCCCAGCAACCCAAACATTATCTACGTCGGATTTTCAGGCGGTGGAATTTTTAAAACCACCGACGGCGGCGGCAACTGGTTTCCTATCTTTGACGAGCAAGCCTACCTATCGGTGAGCGACATTGTTTTGGACCCGCAAAATCCCGAAATCGTCTATGTAGGCACCGGCGATGTCAATATTTCGGGCTATCCATTTATCGGCAACGGCGTTTTTAGAAGCAACAACGGCGGTCAAAACTGGACAAATCTGGGCTTGAGCGACCAAAAAATTATTTCAAAAATTACGATTGACCCCTCCAACAGCAACATTTTATACGCCGCCTGCATGGGCAATCCTTTCGTGAGAGATAACAAACGAGGCGTTTACAAATCAATCAATAAAGGCGCGACGTGGTCGCAAGTGCTGTTTATTTCTACCCAAACTGGCGTGGTGGATTTGCTGCAAGACCCCAACCAACCCAATACGCTCTATGCCGCAGGTTGGGACAGAATCCGCAACAACGCTGAATCTGTACTTTCTGGGACAGGAGCAAAAATCTACAAAACCACAGACGGCGGCAGCAACTGGACTATTCTCGGCGGCGGATTGCCGACCGACGCGCAAAGTCGGATAGGATTGGCAATGTCCAAACAAACGCCCAATACTATTTTTGCCGAATACATCGGAGTGAATTTGCAACTCAAAAGTATCTATAAAACCACAGATGGAGGCAACAATTTCAGCACAATCCCAACTTCTTCTGTTCTGAACGGTTTGAGCGGCGACGCACTTGGCGGTATGGGTTGGTATTTTGGAAAAATTTGGGTCAATCCCGCCAACGACAATGATATTATGATAGCTGGCGTAGATTTGTGGCGTACCCAAAACGGCGGCAACAACTGGTCAATAGAAGCCAGCTCCACAGTAGAAACTGACATCCACGCGGACAAACACGCAATGGATTTTTTGCCCAACGGAAATATTTTGTTAGGCACTGACGGCGGTTTGTACAAACACAATGTAGCAAATAACAGTTGGCAGGATATAGAAAATATCCCTACTACGCAGTTTTACAGGGTCGCATACAACCCTCACAATCCGAATATGTACTACGGCGGAGCGCAAGACAACGGCACTTCGCGCGGCAGCTCAAGCGAACCCAATAACTGGGATAGAATTTATGGCGCAGACGGTTTTCAGCCCGCTTTTCACGCCATTATTCCCGAAAAATTTTATGTGGAAACACAAAACGGCAATATCGCAGTGACGACCGATAATGGTGCAAGTTGGAACTCGGCTACCAACGGATTGGTTGCTAATGACCGCCGAAATTGGGATATGCCTTATCTCATCAGCACCCACAATCCGGATAAAATGTATTGCGGTACCTATCGCCTCTACAAAAGC
>JAYWGG010000002.1:0-3413 GCA_043778415.1 Saprospiraceae bacterium | reverse complement strand
TATTCTATTTTGAGCGGAAAGCAAAGTTATTTTCTTGGCGATTTGTCGTTGGGCATAGAAAGACGGCTGCCATATTACAACACGCTGGGTCTGCGAATAGGTTACAGTCAGGCATTCGGCAATGTGGTAGAGGGTGGTTATGCTATTTATCCTGAAGATGTGCAGAAAAGATCTACGGGCTACATCAGTACCAAAAGCCAGCAAATAAAAGTAGAATTGAGCTATACACACAACTTTGGGGGCGACCGCTATGAGTCATTAGAGCAAGCAGGTAAGCCGTTCAAAGCAAAGGACAAAAAAGGAAGTCTGTGGATTGGAGCTGGGTCGGGTTTGACGGTAGGCTTATCATCTGCGTCCTTTGGAAAAGGTAATATTTTTACTGATTTTGAACCTATACCGTGGAAACCCTATCACGGCTCGTTGATGTATTATTGGAATAATCGTTGGGCAGTGCAGGCAGAGGTCAGCAATTATTTTCTGTGGCAAGGCAACAGCATAAGTGCCAAGTTTGTTGGAGATGAATTGACTCCCTTTGTTGCGGTAGGTACTTACAGTGGCGGAAGCCAGATGTATGCTACAACCCTCAGCGCGCGCTATGATTTTTACTCGCACCGCAGGTGGCAGTGTTATACCAATTTTGGCATTGGCTACCATCGGGCGGAGGTCGCACTCGCCAAAGGCGCATTGAGCGGCTTCGCCACCGAAACAATAGGAAAAAACCCTATTCTGTATGAGCGGAGAGCTTCGGATTACAGCTTAAGGCAGGATTTTTTAGCACTTCAAGCAGGCATCGGTGTTGATTTTTATCTTTCGCCAGAGCTGTCTATATTTGGTAGCTTGAATTTTGTGAAAGGAATTTCGGGTGCGTTTACGAAGCGCGCAGCTTTTGAAAAAAATTACCGCTACAATCGGGAAGAGTTCAAAACAATATACTGGTACGGCGACCAAGTCAATTTTAAAGCAGGAGCAAGGTACAATCTTGCTACTTTTTGGGGCAATTAAGCGGTTATTATTGTCCGATAAAAGAATATTTCGTATTTCTAACATTCCACACACGCCATTTTATCAGTCGGACGACAAAATGTAATTCGTATTGGCTTTAGCCGAAATAGTTTGCTTTTGCAGACATTCGACTAAAGCCAATATTTTCTTTCCGCCCTACCCTATTTGCCTACCGAAAAAGTTTTTTTGTCTGTTCCTACACCTTTGATGGTCAGCGATTTCCACTTTTTGGGCAGTTGCGGTCGGTAGGATTGCACGATGCCAGCATCGGTGAACTCCAATCCCGCCCAGCCGTTGAGCAATGTTTGAAGAAATCCGCCCGCGCCTGTCGCAAAATACGGATTCGTCCCGCCCGCCGTTTCTGAAAGTACTCCAAAAGGCGGCACCGCATTGGGCTGATAGCTGTCCAAAAATTGTTCGTAAGCCAGTTCGGTATTGCCGAGTCGAGCGTTGAGGATAGAAAAAATACCGTGCGCCATAGCAGGCGAAGAGCCTTTTCTGCCCGGAATATTGTCGCCCAACACTTTCCAGTAATAGTCCAAATCCTTTTTTATTCTGGCGGGTTCGGTCACCAATCCGAGCGGATAGGAGAGCAAATTGGCATCGGCTTGTTTGATAGGTTCGCCGTTGTAAGTAGCGTGTTCGCGGGTAGTGCCGTCCGGAAATTGTAGGATTGGAATGCCCGCCTCTACCGTTTTCCAGAGGGGATTGGGCGTTTCGCCGAGTACCGCCGCCGCTTGGGTGGCATACGCCAAGTTGATTTTTGCCACACCGTTGGTGAATGCGTTGTCGTCCACATTTTCTGCCCATTCGTCCGCACAGACGACGTTTAAGAGGTGGTATTTACCGTCTTTGCCGAGTTCGGCACGGTTCGCCCAGAAGTCTGCGGTTTCTTTTAGCACCGGGAATCCGCGCGTCCGAAGCCAGTCTTTGTCTTTGGTCACTTGATAATATTTCCACATTGCGTAGCCGACGCAGCCTGTAATGTGCTGCTCAAAAGGTCCCGACAACGCCCAGACTGGCGTTCCCTCCTGTCCTGTGTCGTCGCCTTCCCAAGGATATTTCGCGCCGCGATAGCCATAAGAAGTGGCGTTATTTTTGGCAGCTTCTAATCCCTTGAAGCGGTATTCCATCGGCGACTTTGCCAACTCGGGGTGCAGCATCAAGAGGGCAGGATACATCCAAAGCTCGGTGTCCCAAAACACATGACCGTTGTAGCCCAAGCCCGACAAGCCCATCGGCGAAAGAGAATAAGCCGTGCCTTCGCGGACGAAACTGTACAAGTGGTAGAGCGCAGAGTGAATATCGCGTTGCGCTTGGTCGTCGCCTTCGAGTACGATGTCGGACTCCCAAAGTTTAGCCCACGCAGCTTTGTGGCGTTCCAAGAGGCGTTCTTTTTTTTCTAATGCGGCAAAAATGGTCATTCGCTCGGCTTCGTTTTGGGGGTCGGCGGATTGAGCGGTAGAAATAACCGAACCCACTACGCTGAAACGGTAGGTTTCGCCAGCGCGGAGTGTTTTTTTGAATTTTAAGAGGTGCATATTGTTGTCCCATTCTTCGTGGGTGACGCGGGGTTCGGAGCCGTGTTTTTCTTCAAACAAAAAAGTATTGGATACTGCCAACGTAAGGCGACCTGTGGGGGATTTTGCTACCGAAGTCATCAGGGGAATGACGATGTGCGGGCGGTCAATCTCGGCATAAAAATTTTTTACGTCCTTCAGATTGTCGGGGGACTCGATGACGCTGGCGGGAATTATTTCGCAGTTTTTTTTCGCCGTAATTTCTACATTTATCATCGCCGTGTGGGGTAATTGTCGGAGTGCCATTACTTCGTGGCGGACAGAAAGCGTATTTTCGTAGTCAAAAGTGGTGGTGAGAGCGGCGTTTTTCATGTCCAGCGTCTGGGCATAATTCTTGATGTCGCGCCGCCCAAGCCGTCGCCCGTCCACGTCGAGGTTCATATTGGCGAAGCTAAAAACCTTCATAATGTTGCTCACGCGCCCGCGTCCGTAGGTATCAAAAGCACCATTGAGGACGACATCTTTCACTTGCAGCGGATTGGGGGAAGACACGATGCCGACCATTCCGTTGGCGACCGTCACGCCAAAATAGTTATTGGGGTCAATGTTTTTGGCTTCGATGTGCCAAACGTCATTTTGAGAGAATGCAGCGGAGGCGGCAGATAAGCAAAGTAAAAAAATCAGTTGTTTCATAAAAAAATTATCTAAAAAAATTCAGTTCAAAAGGTTTTTTTTCGGTTGAAAGGTAGTAATTTTTTTGTTATTTTGGAGGAATATTTTTTTGTGAGTAAGTAAAAAAACAGTTTTACAACCTGATGCAATATGCATCAAACATTTATAGAAAAATATATGGTACATCGCGTCCGACCCCGAAGGGGTCGCAGATATAGG
>JAYWGG010000001.1:0-3416 GCA_043778415.1 Saprospiraceae bacterium | reverse complement strand
TTTCTCGGCTTCTTGTATCAAATTATCATAAGAACTCATATTGGTAGTTTTTTTTACAGTTTGAATAATTTTATGCACATCAGAAAGGCTAAATTCGTTGTTTTTTAAGATAAGTAAAAAAACAGTTTTACAACCTGATGCAATATGCATCAAACATTTATAGAAAAATATATAGTACATCGCGTCCGACCCCGAAGGGGTCGCAGATATAGGGCATTTGTCTTTTATAAACATTTACTCCCTTCGGGATTTTTAAACGAAAGTAATTGTGCGCAAGTACTTACAAACAAGTTGGGCGACCAAAAAAGTTTCTAACGATTCTTTTTTTCGGGGTCGCCGACGCTGACGAACAGCAATTCGGCGTTACCTTATTGCGCCTGCAACTTTACTAACCCAACTAATTTTTATCAAATATTGTAAGTGTGATGTCGCCGACCGCCGTTTTTTTTCTATTTTTGTTTTTGAAATTATATTTCATCGCAGCAAGACAAAAATTATGATTCGATACAAAAAAGATACTGACCTTATTGCCACTCTCACGTTGGATATGTCCGACAAGAATGTTAATATTATCAATTATGAAATCGGAAGGACGTTTTTGCCTGTCATCAAACACTTGCTGCAAGAAAAAGCCAAAGGCGAGCTTCGTGGCGTGATTATTACTTCTGCCAAAAAATCTTTTCTTGCCGGAGGCGACATAGATTATCTCTACCAATCCAATAATGCGCAGGCGGTTTTTGACTTTTCGCAATCGCTAACGCATTTTTTGCGCGACCTCGAAAGCCCCGGCGTGCCTGTCGTAGCTGCCATCAACGGCTCGGCGTTGGGCAGCGGATTTGAGCTGGCGATGGCTTGCCACTGGCGAGTGGTCATCAACAACTCAAAAACACAACTTGGCTATCCCGAAGTGATGCTTGGGCTGATGCCTGGAAGTGGCGGAGTGGTGCGCTTGCTTTGGCAGCTCGGTTTGGAGCGCGCATTCCCGATTTTGACCGAAGGTTATCGTTATTCGCCGCAAGAAGCCTTCGAGGTAGGTATGGTAGATGCGCTGGCGACCGACGAGGACGACATGATAGAGCAAGCTCGGCATTGGCTTTTGCAGCACCGCGAGGGGCGGCGAGTCTGGGACACAGAAACAGGAAAAATTCCATTCGGTACTGCGAATGACCCCGCAATCAGGCAAGTTATACGGCGATATACGGCAGAGTTGGAGCGACGGTATCACGGCAATTATGCCGCTCCGCAAGCCATTCTCAACACGTTGGCGGAAGGTTCGGAGGTAGATTTTGATACGGCGTGTAGAATACAAAGTCGCTATTTTACGAAATTATTATTAAGTGAATCTGCAAAAAATATGATAAAAGTATTTTGGTACGACCAAAATACGGTCAAAGCGGGTGCGGGTCGTCCAAAAGGATATGGGCGTTTTCGTCCCCGCAAAATCGGTATCATCGGAGCTGGGCAAATGGGTTCGTCCATCGCCTACGCGTGTGCTTCGGAAGGCTTAGAAGTAGTGTTGAAGGATATTTCTAAACCTGTTGCCGAATTAGGCAAACAATATGCGGTAAAACAACTCGATAAGTTAGTGAAACAGCATAAAATTTCGGAAAATGATAAAAAAAATACGCTCAAGCGGATTTTTGCAACCGAACAAGCCAAAGATTTTGAGGGTTGTGACTTGGTGATTGAAGCGGTTTTTGAAAGTCAGGCAGCGAAAACAAAAGCGTTGAGAGAGGTAGATGACTTTTTGGACAGCTACACCTTTATCGCCAGCAATACGTCGTCTATTCCGATTACAAAATTGTCACAAATAGTCGGACATCCAGAAAATTTTATTGGGATTCACTTTTTTCCGCCTGCCGACGAAATGCCGTTGGTAGAAATTGTGCGCGGCAAAAATACGTCCGAAGAAACGATTGCCCGCGCCTTTGATTTTTTAAAAATTATCAAAAAAAATCCGATAGTAGTTTTAGACAATCCGGGTTTTTATGTCGGGCGCGTTCAAAATATTTATATTTTGGAAGGTATCTCTATGCTCGCAGAAGGCTACGAAGCAGCATTAATCGAGAATATAGGTCTTCAAATCGGAATGCCCAAAGGTGCTTTGGCGACCGCCGATGACCTTTCCCTGCGGCTCGTGTTGGATTACGAACAGCAAGCGGCAACTCACTACGGGTCTAAATACGTCCGCCACCCAGCCGTCGAAACCCTGCAAACGATGGTCAATGAATTTGTGCGCATGGGCAAAAATGCCAAAGCGGGCTACTACAACTACGACCGCGACGGTAACAGAGAGCAACTTTGGGACGAATTAGCTAAAAAATACCCTGTCACTATCCGAGAAAATTATGATTTAAAATTAATCACTGACAGATTGCTACTTTCGCAGGTCTTGGAAGCGGTGTGGTGCTTGCAGGAGGGCATAGTGCATTCGGTGCCAGAGGCGAACATTGGCAGTGTCTATGGTTGGGGATTTCCGTCTTTTCACGGCGGCGTGTTGCAGTTTGTCAACTCCTACGGCACACTGAAATTGATTGCAAGGTGCGACGAGTTGGCAGCCCAATACGGTCAGCGATTTCGAGTGCCGAAGCTGCTGCGCGACATGGCAGCCGAAGGAAGAAGTTTTTGAGGCGAAGAATTTTTGAAATTATCCGAAATAAGCTATGAAGATTTAGTATTGTCAATCCCAAACCAATTGCAATTGTTGTTCTTGTCGTTTTACTTTAATTCCGTGATTGTGTTCTGTAAAGTTGCCAGTGTCAAAATTACAAACTAACGCTTCTACGACTGTCCGTCTGTTTTCAATACTTCCGCCATTATGATAAAAATGGTCTTTAGTTACAACATTGAAATTGCCCCAATATTTTTCTATCATTTCGTTTTGTCGCCAGTCGTTGTGATGCCAAGTTGAAAGAATAAACTTGGCTTTTGTTTCGCTCAATAAGTGAAATAAAAGTTCTTCGTCTTTTTCTGTCCAACCGTTGTAATAATCAACGTGTCTGCCGTAATAGGGTGGGTCACAATAAATAATGTCGTTTTCTGTCGCCAAAGGAATAATTTCGGCAAAAGATTTATTGTGAAATGTCCAGTTTGGTTCTGGCTGAATAATTTGCGAAACTGTCGCAACTTGGTTTGTTATTTTTGTCGTATAGGCTTGTTGAAACCTATCGGGTTTTTTACAAAAAGGAATATTCCAATTGCCTTTATTGTTAAACCGCATCATTCCGTTAAAACCTGCACGAGAAAGAAAAATAAAGTCATAAGGTGAAAATTCGCCACTGTTAAAACGAGTACGAACTTTTAGATAATGTTCATAGCCATTATTTTCTGCTTTGCTTAATAATTCGCCTTCTTGTTCAAGATATTGTTTCATTAATGGTGCATTAATGGCTTTGTCTTGAATATTTTTATAAAAG